>JALYXE010000491.1 GCA_030947265.1 Acidobacteriota bacterium | reverse complement strand
CTTCTACAGTGACCTCAAATTGAAGTTGCGTGCCCGGGCGCGTGTATCCGCGTTTCACGGTGGCCAGCGCAATCATCTTTTTCAACGTTGGCGACCACGTACTGGAAGTGGCTTTCCCAACCTGAGTGCGATCTTTGAAGACGGGAACAGCAACTCTGGAGGCAATTGGAGAAACTGCTGGAGGCAGGCCCACGTTTTCGTAAAGCGCTTCAACTTGCGGCCAGTCGATTTCCAGTCCCACAATCTCCCGCTGAGCCCCCAGCTTCTGTTCGGCAATCAATGCCGCCTGACCGATGAAACGATTTTTATTGAGATGTACCAACCTTCCCAGGCCCATCTCGAATGGTGAATACTTTTGTTCGTCAATAAGCGCCTTCTTGCTGCTGTTGAAATCAACATCAATCAGAAGCAGTCCGGCTTCGACGCGTGATACATCGAGCGCCAACATGCCCGCAGGATGGATGTCGAAAGGGCGGCCCGCATCCATCAAAGCGTCCCATACATTCACGGCCTGCTCCGCGGCAACCCAAATCTCATAACCGAGATCTCCCGTGTACCCAGTGCGCGAGATCTCAACCGGAACTCCGGCAATTATTCCCGTTGTTACGCGGAAGTATTTAAGGTTTTCGACGTCCGCCTCATTTACCAAACTTTTCAGCAGGCGACCAGAGGTCGGACCCTGTAGGGCCAGTGCGGCCACGCTCTCAGAAATGTCCTCAACGTGCACCTCCATGCCCGCCGCATTTTGGGTGAACCAGCGCAGGCTTGGGTCCGCCGCCGTCCAGCGATAAGTGTTCTCTTCCAAACGCGAAACTGTCCCGTCGTCGATTACTTTGCCATGCTCATCGCACCACGGCGTGTATATCACCTGGCCCACCGAGACCTTGCGCATATCGCGCGTGATGATCCGATCGACCAGGCGCGTAGCGTCTCTTCCGCTGACCCGGTACTTAAACAAAGGCGAGATATCAATCAGCGCCGCCGCGTTTCGAATGGCGTTGTACTCGTGCTCATGATGCGGCTCGTATGAGCTGACCGCGTAGTAGCCGGACCACTCGCGATAGTTCAAGCTCTCGCACAGTGGAAATGTTCTGTCGTGAAACGCCGTTCCGACGGGCATGCGACACCTCAAGGGCGTGATTGTCAGGGAGAGCGATTATAGGTATGCTCGACAAACTTCAGCAAGCTGCATTACCGCGCAATTCATGAACAACAAGTATGACGTCATCGTCATCGGTGGCGGACACAACGGATTGGTGAACGCTGCTTATCTCGCACGCGCCGGCAAGAAAGTGCTGGTGCTTGAGCGACGCCATGTGCTCGGTGGCGCAGCTGTAACTGAAGAAGTGTTTCCAGGCTTCAAGTTCTCTGTTTGTTCCTATGTCGTATCTTTGCTTCGTCCCGAAATTATTCGTGAGCTCGACCTGCCGCGACACGGGCTGGAAATTCTTCCGCTGGACGGTACCTTCACACCGATGCTCAATGGCGATTACCTGTGGCGTGTTAACGATCACGCCAAAACCCGCCGCGAGATTGCGCGCCATTCGAAGCTAGACGCCGAAGCATACGACGAGTATGGGAAAGCCATGATCGAAATGGCCCACTTCGTGAAGCCTATCATGAGCATGACGCCTCCGGATCCAACCTCGCTGAATCCGAAAGGGTTGCGCGATCTCCTCTTCCTCGGGCGTAGATTTCAGAAGCTGCCCGAAGATGACAAGTACAACCAGGTGCAGTTGATGACAATGAGCGCGGTCGATTTTCTCGATCAGTGGTTCGAGACTGATGTGCTCAAAGCTACGATGTCTGCGTCCGGAATCATCGGCACTTTTCTTGGCGTTCGGTCACCTGGTACGGCTTACGTTCTGTTGCATCACTACATGGGCGAAATAGATGGCGCGTTCCGCTCCTGGGGACTGTCGCGCGGCGGCACCGGCGCGATTTCCAACGCGATAGCCGACGCAGCGCGGGAGGCCGGAGCGGAAATTCGCACCGAGGCGGCGATTGAAAGAATTATTCTTAAGAACGGCCAGGCGAAGGTTAGTGGAGTCGTTCTTCAGGGCGATGAGGAGATCTACGCGGATATTATTTCATCGAGTGTGGATCCACGTTTGACGTTTATGAAGATGGTTGGCGTAGAGCATCTACCCAATGACTTTGTGGAGGATCTAAATCGTTACAAGTTTCGCGGTTCTTCCGGAAAAGTAAATCTCGCGCTGGATGGATTGCCGAACCTTAAGTGTCTGCCCGGCGCGGGCCCGCATCTGCGCGGCGCGATATCAATCTCCCCTTCGGTCGAATACATGGAGCGAGCTTACGATGAAGCCAAGTATGGCCGCTTCTCACGTCGTCCTTACATCGACATTGTTATTCCCAGTTTGACTGATCCTTCGGTCGCTCCGCCGGGCAAGCATGTTATGTCGTGTTTTGTGCAATACGCTCCTTATAACCTGAAAGAGGGAACGTGGGACGAGAAGCGTGAGGAGTTTGGCGACACGGTGATTGAGACGATTGCCGAACACGCACCCAATATCAAAGATCTGATTCTGCACCGGCAGTTTTTGACTCCCTTGGATCTTGAGCGTGATTTCGGTTTGTCAGAAGGAAATATTTTTCAGGGCGAGCTAACGCTGGAACAACTTTTCTTTCTGCGACCAGCGCCGGGTTGGGCGCAATACCGCACTCCAATCCGCAATCTTTACATGTGTGGATCGGCAACTCATCCAGGCGGCGGCATCATGGGTGCGCCAGGTCGGAATGCGGCAATGCAGATGTTGAAGGACTTGAAGTGAAGAAAATTTAGCCGCGGATTCACGCAGATGAACGCGGATCCGAAGAAATAATAGACAAGCGGGTTGATGATATCGTATTTCAGATCTGCGTACATCCGCGCGAATCCGCGGCGATTGTAGTTTGGATTAGCTCTACATCAAGAGTGGCAAAGTACGACATCATAGTTATTGGTGGGGGGCATAACGGGCTGGTTGCCGCTTGCTACCTGGCTCGGGCGGGATTGAAAACACTTGTGCTCGAACGACGCGAGATAGTGGGCGGCGCATCGATCACCGAAGAGTTTCATCCGGGGTTTCGTTGCTCAACTCTGGCCCACTTCACTGCCCCATTCTTTTCACAAATCACGAAAGAGCTCGACCTTGCGCGATATGGACTTAAAATAATAAAGCCCGATGTTCGCGTGCTCGCTCTTTCGGCTGATGGTCGCGCCATCTGCATTTACAACGAAACAAGCCGAACAATTAGCGAAATAGAAAACTTTTCAGCAAACGACGCGAAAAGCTATCCGAAATTCGAGCAAAGCTTCGCCCGCATTGGGAAGGTTCTGGCGCCGTTGCTGACGATGTCGCCTCCTGCGATAGAACATCTCTCGGCAACCGAGCTCTGGAACTTTGGCAAACTGGGTCTGTCATTTCGGGGTCTCGGCAAGAAGGATGCCTATCGCTTGCTACGCTGGGGGCCGATGGCAGTTGCCGACCTGGTGGCTGAATGGTTTGAAACTGAACTCTTGCGGGCGACGGTGGCAGCTAGAGGTATCTTTGGTGCGTTTGCCGGCCCCTGGTCGGCAGGCACGAGTGCCGGTCTCCTCTGGCAAGCGGCGATGAGTGGTAGTCCCATTGCGCCGGCTTCTTTCGTAAAAGGGGGAATGGGAGCGCTCACTCAAGCTTTAGCCGGGGCGGCGCAGAGTGCCGGAGCTGAGATAAGGACTTCAGCGCAGGTTGAAAGAATCGAAGTGATCGATGACAAAGCATCACGGGTCATACTTAAGAGTGGCGACGAGATTTCAGCGCGCGCGATTGTGTCTAATGCCGATCCCCGCACTACCTTTCTGAAACTTGTCGATCCGGTAGCTCTCAATCCAAACTTTCTCTTAAAGATTCGCAACTATCGAGCAATAGGAATTTCCGCGAAGATCAATCTTGCACTATCTGATCTTCCAAACTTCGTAGGACTTGAAAGTGACGACGCGAAAAGCAAACTTTCAGGGCGAATTCATGTTGGACCCGAGATCGACTATCTGGAACGCGCCTTTGATGCCGCAAAGTATGGCGATTACTCAACGCACCCTTACATTGACATCACAATTCCGTCCTTGACCGATCCCAGCCTTGCGCCGGTGGGTGCACACGTGCTGTCGCTGTATGTGCAGTATGCACCGTATAAACAAAAAGAAGGCGATTGGAACTCGCGGCGCGAAGAATTTGCCGATACCGTGGTTAAAGAATTAGCTAACTACGCGCCAAAGCTGAAGGAGCTGATTATTGCTCGCCAGGTAATCACTCCTCTTGATCTCGAACAGACTTACGGATTAAGTGGCGGTCATATTCATCACGGCGAACAGTCGCTGGATCAGTTTTTTATGTTTCGACCGATCATAGGCTGGGCCCAGTATCGGACTCCGATCCAAGGACTTTATTTGTGCGGTGCCGGTACCCATCCGGGCGGTGGAGTAACGGGTGGACCAGGGGCCAATGCGGCAAGGGTGATAGTAAAGGATTTTAAGAAATAGTAATCTCAAGCTCATGTTAGCCTTAACTCGACGAGCGTCCAACAATGTCTAAGGTAAAAACAACAAAGCGAAGTTTTGCCAGCGATAACAACGCCGGCGTACATCCGAAGGTGATGGAGGCAATTGCTGCCGCCAACGATGGCCATGTGATTGCCTACGGAGATGATCCCTACACTGCCCGCGCCGTTGAGAAGTTCCGGGACCACTTTGGGAAAGATGCGGAAGTCTTTTTTGTATTCGGTGGTACTGGAGCCAATGTTTTGGGTTTGAAAGCCGTAACGAAATCGCACCAGGCAATCATCTGTGCAGAGACAGCGCACATCAATGTTGACGAATGCGGCGCGCCGGAGAAATTCACCGGCTGCAAACTCCTTTCGGTAGCAACGCCTGACGGTAAAATAAGAAGCGAGCAGATTAAGCCATTTCTTCATGGTGTCGGCTTCGAGCATCACGTTCAACCCAGAGTTATTTCAATTTCGCAAGCGACGGAAATGGGCACGGTGTACACGCCCGATGAGTTGAAAGGTCTTTCCAGCTTTGCGCATGAAAATGACATGCTGCTGCACATGGATGGCGCGCGTATCGCGAACGCCGCTGCAAGTCTTGCGGTCAAAATCAAGGCGATAACCCGAGACGCAGGCGTAGATATTCTGTCCTTCGGCGGAGCCAAGAACGGAATGATGTATGGCGAGGCAGTAGTCTTCTTTGACAAGGGCCTGGCAAAGGATTTCAAGTACACTCGCAAACAGGGCACGCACCTTCCCTCAAAGATGCGATTCATCTCAGCCCAGTTTGAAGCGCTATTAGCCGACGATCTCTGGCGTCGCAATGCCGAACATGCAAATCAAATGGCCCAGCTCCTGGCAAGCGAACTCAGCAAAATTCGGCAAATAAAGATCACGCAGAAGGTGGAGGCAAACGGCGTGTTTGCGCTCGTGCCGGAGAAATATGTTCAGGTGCTCCAGAAACAATACTTCTTCTATGTCTGGAACGAAGAAACGTCCGAGGTGAGGTTCATGACGTCCTTCGACACGACTGAGGAGGATATTAAAGACTTCACAAGCTTAGTAAAAAGAACTTTAATTAGGTACTGAGGTAGTTTGAGGCTGCCATTAGTGCGACGCGGGGACCTCATCACACTCGGGGATGTCTAACGATGGCAGGACCACCCGGGCGGCGCCTTTTAGTTTAATTAATCAAGCAAAAACTTCAGCAATCCTCTCGCAGATGCGATGCCGGCCGCCCGGTGATCTTCCGTATCCATTCCCAGGCTCCGTGACCTCCGCATGTCCTCCGTGAGCTGTTCCTGGCGCAGACGCTGACGGTCCTCTTCAATTTGAAGTTTCTCTCTTGCGCGCGATGTTTCCAGGCCACCACAGCGTATGAACGCAACAATGCGGCTCAGCTCGTCGCGATCAAACCAGGTGCCGTGACCCTTGCAAACATCCACAATCACTCCCGAGCAGCGCGCGAAATTGATTCGATTCATCAACTGTGAACACTCCGGACACGGCACGTAATGCAATGTCCCAGTTTCCCCTACGGCGTTTGTGGGCGCGGGCGAAGCACCGCCAAGGACTGCTGACTGTTGTTCCCTATCGGAGCAGATTTTTTCAAACGACGACACATCAAGCCAGAGCCCCAGGCATTGTTCGCACTCACGCACGGCAGTGGATCCGATTGTCACTGATAACATTTCACTCTGACAGCGGGGACATTTGCGCTTTTCAGAATCCGCGATTTTAGGAATGGCTGCAGCCGCGCCACAACGTGGACAGTGTTTGCTGCCAATGAACATCATTGCGAAACATGAAGGACAGGCAACAGTCGCCAGTCGCGAACCGCAAAACCGGCACAGCGGTGCGTCTGTTGAAGTCGCAGCGCCACAATTCGGGCAGTTAAGTGTTTCCGCTTGCATGCTCAGGATTTTAGCAGGTGCCTCCTATAAACGACGAGATAGGTGGACTAGGAAATGACCTTGTTCTATCCTCGTGAGGCAGCAAACAGTAAACAGCAAACAGTAAACAGCAAAACATTCAAGTGCAACAGGGTGTCAGACAGTGAACGAAAAACTGCAATCAGTGGTTAGCAACCAGACGCCAATAGTCAGAGTCAATGCGGCAATATTCCGGCTGTTCGCTGTTTACTGTTTGCTGTTTACTTTTTATCAAAATGAGCAACGTGCTGGATGAAGTAGTAGACGGGTTTGAGCCTTTACCTGAACTCGTCTCGGTAATGGCCGCATCGAAGGAAGCGGTCTTGCTCGGCCTCGACATAGGATCCTCAGGCGTTCGCGCCGCCCTCTTTGATGTGAGTGGCGGCGAAATCGAGGGTGCAAGTGTCAGAATCAATCGACGGAATCGGGGTCTAGCCGAGTTTGCGATCATTGACGCCGACGTGTTACTTGAGCAAGTTGCACAAGCGGTCGATGCTCTGTTCGCAAAACTCTACGAATCGATTACGCGTATTGAGCTGATCGCCATTTCCTGTTTCTGGCACAGCCTGCTGGGCGTCGACGAAACAGGCCACCCCACCAGCCCCGTGCTTGGTTGGTCTGATTCGCGAGCCGCCGCAGCCGCTGCTCAGCTCCGCTCTGAACTTGAGGAGGCGAAATTTCATGCGCGCACGGGATGCCACTTTCATCCGAGCTACTGGCCGGCAAAATTACTGAGATTGCAAAACGAAGAACCAGAAGTTTTCCGAGCAACAAACCGCTGGCTCTCGTTTGCTGAATATCTGACGCTTAAGTTCTTTGGTGAGACGGCAATTAGTGTTTCAATGGCTTCGGGAACCGGCTTGCTCAATCAACAGACATGCGAATGGGACGATGAACTCCTGGAGGCTCTTAAAATCAGTGTTGAAGGCCTCCCCGAAATTGCGCCGCAGAATCGTGCATTTCATAGACTAACTCCCAATTACGCTTTGCGCTGGCCACAACTCAGCGAGGCGCGTTTGTTTCCGGCAATTGGCGATGGTGCTGCGAATAATATCGGCTCAGGCTGTCATTCAACCGAAAAAGTTGCGCTAATGATTGGAACTTCCGGCGCAATGCGCGTACTTTTTGAAGGTGAGCCACCCGACCTGCTCACTCCTGAGCTGTGGTGTTATCGCGCTGACGGGAGTCGCATCCTTGTAGGCGGAGCCCTTTCAGACGGCGGCGGCCTGTACAACTGGATCAAAGAATCGCTGTTGCATAATGAAGATTCTGAATTAATAGAAAGTGAGCTGGAAGTTTTGCGCCCAAATGCTCACGGTCTGACAATTTTACCGTTCTGGGCCGGCGAACGAAGCACCGGCTGGACCGTAGACGCTCGAGGCGCAATTCTGGGCCTCACTTTACAAACCCGTCCCATTGAGATTCTTCGCGCTGCTATGGAGGCGGTCGCCTATCGCTTCGCACTAATCGCGCGTGCGCTCAAGCCGCTGGCGCCGAGCGCCATGATCGTTGCCTCCGGCCATGCACTGCGCTCTTCTCCCACCTGGATTCAGATCCTCGCCGACGTCCTCGGTAGTCCAGTGATGGTATCCAGATCCTCAGAAGCATCCATGCGTGGCGCCGCCTTGCTTGCACTCGAAACGGCGGGCAAAATACATCGCATCGAAGAATTCCCTGTACCGGTCGAAAAGATGGTTGAACCAGATATATCGCGATATGCGACGTATCAGGAGGGGCTCGAGCGGCAACAGCGAATCTACAAAAAGCTATTTACAGAAAACTAACAGCAAAACAGGACAGATGAAATGAGCGCTCAAGAACAACAAGAAAACACCACACCCACACCCGACCTCGACAAGCTTTGCATCAACACGATCCGCACGCTGACACTTGATGCCGTGCAAAAGGCGGAATCGGGCCACGCGGGTCTGCCTCTGGGGGCCGCGCCGATGGCCTATGTGCTTTGGACCCGATTCCTCCGCCACAATCCGAGGAACCCGAAGTGGGAGAACCGCGACCGTTTTCTGCTATCGGCAGGTCATGGCTCGATGCTGCTTTACTCGCTACTTTATTTAACTGGTTACGATTTACCGCTCGAGGAGATCAAAAACTTTCGCCAGTGGGGTTCGAAAACGCCCGGCCATCCCGAATATGGCATGACACCAGGCGTTGAAATCACCACTGGCCCGCTGGGCCAGGGCTTCGCAAATGGTGTGGGCATGGCGATGGGCGCGGCACATCTGGCAGCGAAATTCAACAAAGAAGAGTTTCCGCTTATAGATCATCATGTTTATGCAATCGTTTCCGATGGCGACCTGATGGAAGGTGTCGCCTCAGAGGCAGCCTCACTGGCTGGCCACCTTAAGTTGGGCAAACTGATTTACCTTTACGATGATAACAATGTGACCATCGAGGGCTTTACTAACCTCGCATTCAGTGAAGACGTGCCCAAACGATTCGAGGCCTACGGCTGGCACACTCTAACTGTAGAAGATGGCAACGACCTGGAGGCGATTGATGCTGCGATTCGCGAGGCACAGTCAGTGGGAACAAAGCCATCCTTGATTTCAGTGAAGACGACAATTGGTTACGGAATGCCGACGGCGGGTACACGCAAAGCCCACAGCGATGCGCCGGGAGAAGAGGCAATACGCGAAACGAAACGGCACCTCGGGTGGCCTGAGGACAAACAATTCTATGTTCCCGACGAAGCGTTGGCCCAGTTTCGCAACGCCGTCGATCATGGTGCCCAACTGGAAGCGGAATGGAAAGCGCTGGTTGGGAAATATGAACAGAAACATACAGAGCTCGGTGGCTTGTGGCGCTCGACAATGAATGGTGACCTGCCTGAGGGTTGGGAAAAGCATTTGCCCACTTTCAAAGATGCCAAGCCAGTAGCGACTCGAGTCGCAAGTGGCGAAGTCATTAATGCCCTGGCGCCTCACCTGCCGATGCTAATTGGCGGCTCGGCTGATCTCGGAGTTTCAAACAACACTGACATCAAGGGTGGTGGCGACTTCGAAGCGGGCTCTTACCAGGGAAGAATTTTTCACTTCGGCGTGCGCGAGCACGCCATGGGATCAACGCTCACCGGAATCTCCCTGAACGGCGGTTTGATTCCTTACGGCGGAACGTTTCTGACGTTCTCCGATTACATGCGCCCGGCCATCCGTCTGGCAGCACTTTCCGAAGTACAGGTAATCTACGTCTTCACGCATGACTCCATCGGGCTTGGCGAAGATGGACCAACACACCAGCCCATTGAACATGTCGCCGCCCTGCGCGCGATTCCGAATCTGTTTGTGATTCGCCCGGCTGATTCGGCCGAAGTTAGCGAGGCGTGGAGAATCGCCATTTTGAGACGCCATGCACCTACTGCACTCGCCCTGACTCGCCAAAAAGTTGCTCTGATAGATCGAACCCGTTATAACTCCGCCGACGGCCTGCGCCGCGGCGCTTACGTACTCGCCGAGGCGGGAATCGAAGGCGTGAAAGCGGACGGGACAGAGAACCAACCTTCAGTGAACCCCCAAAGCATTACACCTCAACTGATCCTGCTCGCCACCGGGTCCGAAGTGGGTCTGGCACTGGAAGCGCGTGAGGCCCTCCAGAAAGAAGGAGTTCCGACGCGCGTGGTTTCGCTGCCCTGCTGGGAACTTTTCGAAGAACAACCAGAAGACTATCGCGACCAAGTCCTGCCTCCTTCAGTCTCTCGCCGTCTGGCTATCGAAGCGGGCGTGCGCCAGGGATGGGATCGCTATGTCGGGCTACAAGGCGATGTTATTTGTGTTGATCGTTTCGGCGCATCGGCGCCGGGCGATATCGTGATGCGCGAGTTGGGATTCAATGTAGAAAATGTTTTGAAGCACGCAAGAGCTCTTTTTTAGGTAGCAACGCGAAAGAAATTGGAAAAAGTCCAGACTGACTGGTTGGCGTTTAACAGTCGATTCAGATGCAGTTGACTCAGGGGAATGAGAACCAAAAGCATATATCGAGAAAAGTTCTCATTATCTGTGCTGAGTTTCTTGACCCTTTTGCTCATCATTCCGGGAGAATTTGGATGCTCTAACAAATGTGAGCTCGACCTGGATCACGCTCCGGAAGTTCGAGGTTTTCGCCTTGGCATGACTCTCGATAGTTTCCGTTCCAGGTTTCCAGCTCTTCCTAATATCACTCCAGACAAGCTCGGCTTGACGAAGATTGAAATTGAAAATGTAGCAATGAATGAAGAAGCGAAGCGCCAGGCCTCACCTCATTCCGATACCACAGTGCTGTTTGTT
>JALYXE010000489.1 GCA_030947265.1 Acidobacteriota bacterium | reverse complement strand
GTATTCGTCTTGCAGTGTGGCCCACCTGGCTCGCATACAACGAATTTGGCCCGACGTTCCCTGGCTTTTTCTTTACCGGAATCCGACTGAGACGATCGTGTCAAATCTGACCTCAATTCCGGAATGGCTTGAACCGGATAATGAAGAGAGAGTGTTGGCTGACGTCATCGGGACTTCAGAAGCTGAGGTCATTAGCATGGCTCGCGAAGAACTTTGCGCCCGCGCCATTGCCAGATTTTATGCAATCGCCTATCAGTTTGCGAATGGCAATAGCATGTTACTTAATTACAACCAGCTATCGTTGCCGGTGTTGTTGAGGATCATCAGGTTCTTTAAAATAGCTCCATCTACTGGCGAAATAGAGGCAGTAACGCGTGCCAGCCAGCTTTACTCAAAAGATATTTATTCAGAACTCTCTTTTATTGCCGACTCCGACACCAAACAGTTGGCGGCCTCTGGCCTGGTTCGCGAGATGGCGCAAAGATGGGCGACCGGACCTTATCAACTTTTGGAAAAGAAACGGACAAAGATCGCTTCCACCCAAAACGACGAAGCATGCTAAGACCAACTCATAGGAAGAGAAAAATGAGCACAACTAATCCACTTCCCTGCAAGCATGTAGTTTTCACCGACTTTGATGGTGATGAAGGAATATTAGTCGACCTGAACACCAAGAGGTACTATCAGTTGAATGAGACTGCCATGCTGGTTTGGAAGGGGCTGGAGCAAGGCAAGACTGTTAACGAAATTGTTGGCGATGTAACAGCCTGGTATGAGGTAACGGCCGAGCATGCCGCTCGCAGTGTGCTGCAGATCGTCGACAATTTCCAATCGTATAAACTGGTCAGCACGAAATAGCTGACTCGGCGACCCATCCTGGGCTAGCTTACAGCTTCAGGACTATTTGCTGAGGCAACCAGATGCCAACCAGCGTAGAACCGACGCCGACAGAAAACGCTCTCGATCAACACTCGGAGCGGCGGCTGTTTATTCGCTACGCACTTCTCACCTGCGCGATATTCCTACCCCTGTTCGGAGCGTTTGTCTTGCTGCGAAATGTTTATCCAGTCGCGGCGTGGACTGTGATGATGGCCGGCGGAAACCTGCAGCGCGCGCGACCCTACTATGTTCTGCGTGGTGAGACGATGTCAGGCGAGACCGTTGATATTCAGGCAATTGGTTTGACCAACGCGATGTATAGCCGCACCTTTACTATGGTTAATGCGACAGTTGGCAACGAAAGTTTTAAGCTGCGGTCTCTGCATCCGAGCAATGCGGCAATGCTGGCGAGCGTCGGTGGAGTGGAGAAACTTCCGGCTGGAGCCCGACTACCAGAATTACTTGAGGCCTGGGGCCAGCTCTATAACAATCAACAGCCTGCTTCGTCACCCCGTCGCCTCAAAGCAATACGAATTGATATGTATCGCTGGGAGGGCGGGCGGTACGGTGATTACGACAAATTCATACAATCGTGGCGCAAGGACTTATAGGCCGCCTTGTTCCTGCAGACGCTGTCTCGCTCGGGGTTGTGCGTTGTGTGGTGCACGGCACTTTCCTGGTATCCGTCCTGATAACCTCATTTTCGGCGCTCGGTCAGCTGCCGGTAACAATCCTTCGTCCGACTGGCGCGATGAAGCTCATCCCTTGGACCTTCTATGACCGTCTCTTAACTCCTGCAGGCATGGCCACGCTGAAATGGGCGATGGTCGTCTCCCTGGCGCTGAGTACGGCAGGCGGCCTGACTTCCTTATCAACAAAGACGTCGGTTTTGCTGGTTATTTTTTATCAGGGTCTGGTACGAAGCTTCGGGCATTTTAATCACGACGAAATGCTCGGGGTTTACTATCTAATAATTCTTGCGTTTACACCCTGCGGCGAAGGATTTTCCCTTGATAGCTGGCGGCGATCCAGAGGCAAATACAAACCGGGTTTCGCCTACGGTTACCCCATCTTGCTTATGCAGTTGCTGATGGCCTGGGTGTATTTCAGTTCTGCTTTAATCAAGCTGAGAGTCGCAGGTCTAAATTATTTCAGCGCTGACAACCTTCCCGCACTCGCGATCTATCATTCTCTCGATAACTTGCACGACACACACTTTCGTCTGGCTTTTTGGCTGCCTGGAGTGCGCGCGTACCTGCCGTTCGTAGTTGGAGTCGTACTCCTATGGGAGCTTCTCTTTCCTTTGGCGGTCTTTTGGAAAGCAGCTCGCTGGTGGATTCTGGGCATAGGAGTTGTCTTTCACCTTGCCACGCTTTTTCTGATGAACATCTTTTTCCCGCATCAGCTGGCTATGTACCTTGTCTTTGTTGACTGGCCGACCGCTGGCCGTTGGATTTCCAAACAGAGAACGATCTATCGGTTGTAGGCGCGTCTTCCGCTTCTTGTGGCTCCCCTTTTTGACCACTACTCGAGCGGACAGCGACGCATTGGTCTACCTCGACGCTGGAAGATGGTCTGGTTTTATGCAGAATCTTACGACCAATGTGTCCAAACTTGTTTACAGGCCCGTTCTCATGCTATCTTTTACACTCCCTTTTAGCGCTCTTTAGCGCTCTACTTTTTCTTCAACGCCTGTAGGTTCTGGACAGGTTTACCTTGAAACTCGAACTAGGGAGAACTTCCTATGTATAGTCTCATCCGCTCAACAAGCATGTTCGCCATGGTACTGTTCGCTGGCTTTTTCCTCCTCGCTTCCCAATCCACTTTCGCCCAAGTAACTGCCGACCAACTCCTCATCAGCGAGTTCCGCCTGCATGGGCCGAACGGCGCGTCTGACGAATTCATCGAGTTGTACAACAACACCGATTCGGATATCACCGTCGCGACCACGGACCTCTCGGCGGGCTGGGCGCTGGTAGCCTCCGACGGCGCCACGCGCTTTACGATCACGAACGGGACTATGATCCCGGCGCGCGGCCACTACCTCGGCGTCAACAGCGTAGGCTACTCGCTCACAGCGTATCCGGCGGGTAACGGCACGACCGCCATAGGAGATACTACCTACACCACAGACATCCCCGACAACGCCGGCATCGCGCTTTTCAACACCTCGAACCCGGCGAACTTCACGCTCGCCAACCGGCTCGACGCCGTGGGCTCAATCAGTGAAGCCAACACGCTCTACAAAGAAGGCACAGGCTACCCCGATCTGAACCCCTTCCTAAACGTCGACTTCAGCCTCTACCGCAGTCTCTCCACTGGCTTACCCAAGGACACCAACAATAACGAAGTAGACTTCGTCCTGGTCGATACCAGCGCCACTCAAATGTGCACGAGCACCAACTTTCAGTGCGCGCGTTTGGGCGCACCAGGACCGGAAAATCGTTCGAGCCCGATCCAGCGCAACGCTCTGATACCGGCCTCGCTGATCGCGCCGTGTGTGGCCGCTTCGCAGTCGCCCAACCGCGTGCGCGATACGACGCCGGGCCCCCCCTTGACATCCTCGCAGGGCACGCTCGACACCCGGCGCCGCTTCACCAATAACACTGGAGTGCTGGTGACACGGCTGCGGTTCCGCATCGTCACTATCACGAGCTACCCGCCACCGCCTGCAGTGGCAGATTTGCGGGCGATCACTTCGACGGCGTTGGCGCCGTTTGCCAACCCATGCGGGGCAATACCGCCGACGATCACAGTGCAGGGGACGACGTTGGAAGAACCGCCGTCGCAGCCCAACGGAGGAGCCTACAACTCGACGCTGTCGGCGGGGACGATCACGCTGACGCCTTTGGCGCCGGGGGCGAGCATCGACCTGCGGTTCCTGCTCGGCGTGCAGCAGCCGGGGAGCTTCAGGTTCTTCGTCAACGTCGAGGCGCTGCCCTGAGCCCTCGATAGCGCTCCGGCTCGGCTAGAAGCGACGCCTAGACTCTCGGCCACGGACGATCGACCTTCGACCATCAATTATCGACGCGTATGTCGGCGGCGCGACGTAGAATGGGCACGGAGGTTGAGGCCCACGCGAATCTGCCTTTTGCGAAACCGGCAGCCCGACTCCGCACACCTAATGAGAATTATCGTGATCGTGGGGCGTTGCCGCTGAATTCTCTCTAGCCAGACTGAGGCACCGCTTAGATCAGGAACGATTTTCCGCAGCCTGCATTAACTGTGTAGGGGATTATTTCACATGAAGAGGCGGCTCGCTAATGGGCGCGTTCGTGCTTGCGCCACAGCATTCATTTAGCGGTCTGGATTCAATTCACACTCCGTTTAGCGAGAAGAGCTAAGTTACCGTCAAAGGCCTCATTGGATGGAAAAGTATAAGTGACGGTGTAGTTGGGAAGCTCGGCCTCCAGGATTGGTTCGCCCTCAGCCTCCAACCAGGCATGGCCCGTCAGCGCGCCACTGGTCCCCTTTCGCACACCGAAAAGTATTCGCGTAGGAGCTCCGTGCAGGGCGAGGTAACGATGTAACACAGCAGCTCGCTTCCAACACACCGGCTTAAATACGAATAAGTTGATCGCAAGCAATGCATCTATGGCCGAAGCGAAGGCCGTAGCAAGGTCTGTTCCCTGATCCTTTCGAGATGGCGGCTTTGACTTCCGTGAGGTTGAAATAATTCGCAGGGCTTGCGGCAGGGAGTAGAGTCTCACAACCAAAGATAGGACCAGGATCCAGCCTGCCATTCTCAACATCAGAAACGCCCTTCGGGGACGAAATAGGACTAAGCGCATTGCCCTCGGTACAATGCGCACAGTTCCCAGCGTTTTACGGAAAATATTTGACAAGTGTAATTAACCGATAGTTGATCCAAAGATTCGTGGAGGGTCAGTTTGAAATCTTCCTCGCTACCAGTGGTAACGTTGAAAGGCTATACCTCAAAATGATCCACTACCAAAAGATTCTAGTGCAACCTACATCTCGATGTAGTTTCTGCGGTTCTCTCTTCCTAAGCTCCAATTCCGTTGATCATCGTGATAGGCTAATCGTCGCAAGTATGACATATACATGAAACGGAGCGAATTGATGCCGGCAACCTCTGCGCGACATCTCCACAAAGAAGTCACCATCTTCTGTGACGGGTCGAGCCTGGGCAACGGGCAAGTTTCTACGCGTGCAGCCGCCGTTGCATTGCTCGGATACCAGGGTGTCTGGCGGGCGGTAGGTGCCTATCTGGGCCAGGCTACGAATCAGCAAGCGGAGGTAGCAGCGGCCGCGCTTGGGCTCGAAGCTTTACGGGAACCGTGTCGAGTCCACCTCTTTACGGACTCGCGTTATGTTGTCGAAACGATGGGTGGCCGCTTCCGACGCAAAACAAATCACGATTGGTGGGCGCGTCTGGACAAAGCGGTGAAGAAACATGAAGTCGTATGGGAATGGACGCGAGGGCATGACGGGCACGTAATTCAGGAAGCCGCCGATCGCGCCGCTAGAAAGATCGCCGCTCAAGGTCGCGTCGAAGACGCTGTCCTGCGCGACGCCGTAGACAGAGTTGGAGATTGCGATCCTCTCAAATAACCTCAAGCCAGATCCTGTCCTAACCTGGAGCCTCTCTAACTTGAAATATCTTTAGGAGCTGTCAGATTGCCAAACAGCGGGAGCATCAGAGATCCACAGATTACAGACAGAAGAAAGCTGGTAGTCGCCCATAAACCTCTCGGACATGTTGATACATTGCTTGTAATCTGTGGCATCTGCGTAATCTGTGGAAAGTGTTCGGGAGTTTGCTGCACTAGCTACATCTTGAGCTACACCCGGTGATTCGCTTTCACATGCCAGGATCTTTATAATTCTGCCTTCTGTTAAGCCAGGGTTTCCCCGGAATACATAAACCTCGTCTGCATCGTCAAGAATGCCTCTCGCTCGCTTCATCCTCCGGTTGGTGTTTCCGTCGCTGGCTGACGCTTGCTATGCGGCTGGTTTGGTGAGTTGCGTTTGTCTGGCTTTGGCATTTCCGTTTGCGTTAGTGGCGCAACGCCCGCCCGGATGGGAATGGCAAAATCCTCTACCGCAGGGCAATACTATTACCTCAATTAAATTCGCCGCCGATAAGCGACATGGCTGGGCGGTTGGGAGTAACGGGGCAATCCTTCGCACGAGCAACGGTGGGTTTGAGTGGGAAGCGCAAATCTCGCCGGTTAACACTACGCTCTATAGTCTTTATGTCGAGGATAAGTCGCGTGCAGTTGTTTCCGGTGCCGGCGGCCTTATTCTCACCACATCGAACGGCGGCAGCAAATGGGTGGCCCGAACAACTGGCACCAAAGATCATTTATTTTCTCTGACTTTCGCTCCTGAAGATCCGCTGCACGGATGGGCCGTGGGAAGTTTCGGCGCCATTATCGTTACGACGGATGGAGGATTGACCTGGAAGGTTCAGAACTCACACACAACCTCACATCTTTTCTCGATCGCATTTTTTGATGCAAAGATGGGTATCGCAGTGGGATCGCGAGGCACGCTGTTGGTAACGAGCACTGGCGGGGCAGAATGGAAGCCTCATCATGGTCTGGGCAACGTCTTATTAACGGGGGTGGCTTTTGTTTCTTCGAAGCGCGCCGTAGTCGTGGGATATGGAGGAACCATACTTCAAACCGAAGACGCAGGTGTGAACTGGCGGCCCCTGGATGCGCTGGTCACCACGGACCTCTTCGCCGTTTTCTTCACGGATAAGGATCACGGATGGGCCTCAGGAGACAGCGGTGTGGTGCTAACGACTGGTGATGGCGGAACGATCTGGTTGCCGGTCAATGTTCGCACCAGTCCCAGACTCACGACGGTCTTTTTCGTTGACGAGTCTGTGGGTTGGGCTGCGGGCGCTGACGGTCTGGTCGTGCGCACAGACGATGGCGGACTTTCGTGGCGCCGTTTGACCGAAGGCGGGCGTGAAGATCTCTCTCATATTTTCTTTTTGGATAACTCTCACGGTTGGGCGGTGGGCTCGCGCGGAAAAATGCTCTTTACAAGCTCAGGCGGCAAAAACTGGACGGTGCGTCCGTCGGGAACTACTAATCGCTTAAATTCGATTCAGTTTGTAAACCAGCACGTGGGATTCGCGGTTGGGGACCATGGAACGATAGTTCGCTCCACGAATGGCGGCGTGAGCTGGGCCCCCGTTTCGCTCGAAGCAAACGAAGATCTTTTTAGCGTTCACTTCGTTTCGCCAGAGAGTGGTTGGATTGTCGGAGCCAGAGGAATCATTTTACACAGCGCCGATGGTGGGCAAACGTGGCGCGTGCAACCGGCAAATACATTCAATTGGCTCGAAGACGTGAGCTTCACCGATGAGCAGCACGGTGTGGCGGTGGGCTCCAACGGAACAATCCTGCGGACCGAAGACGCCGGCGAAACGTGGAAACGCGTTGATAAGAATTTGAAGGAGTGGCTTTATGCCCTGGCGTTCGCCGATGGCCAAAGAGGTTACGCCGTAGGCGCTCGCGGTATCATTCTTCGCACCGATGACGGCGGAGCAACCTGGAAAGATCTGGAAAGTGGTATGACCACCAATCTTTTTGCGATAGCGCTGGGAGGACGTGACGACGTGCTGGTGACCGGCGAACAGGGAAGAATCATTCACAGCAAAGATGCAGGAGCAACCTGGCAGATTCAACCTACCATCACCAGTTCATCTATTTTTTCTGTGGCTTATAGGGGACGGTCCAACATCTGGATCGCGGGCGGTGGTGGAGCAATTCTGCGACGTACCGAGCCTATTGCTACTGTCAGGATACCTACTCCAAAGCTGCCACCCGGGTTGCGCGGCGGCCCGCCGAAGATTCAGCCACAGAACGCCCAAAATCCAATCGACGATGGCGACATACCTCGCGCTGTTCCGCCTGATAAAAAACCCTAGGAACGAGATCATTTCGTCGCCCCAAGTAGTTGTATTGCCATACTGATGGCTTCTGCATAAACATCGTCATTGCATAGTATCTCCATTTCGCGGCTGAGCAACTGCGCGACACTGCGGTTTCTCACGGGCAACACGCGGCCGCGATGGATCTCTGGTCCTAATTTGGCTTCTGCCAGGAGATGGAGATTGTTTACGCTACGGGCAATTGTGAAAGAAGCCGGTCGGTCACGGTGGGAACGGAGTTCGACCCGCGCGAGCCGTCCCGGCTTTCGCTCAGCACGCTCGACGCGGTTAAGTTCCAGGGTGATACTTCTGTCTTTCTTGCCTGAGAGCTTGAAAGCGATGGTTTGATCCTTCTGCCCCAGCGACTGATCACTTTGAATACTCCATTCCAGCCGGCTAGCCAGCCATCCTGCGATTAGCAATGCTTGCGGCGCGACGGCTACCGGCGCCAGCTCGGGTCCCACATAATCAATTCGCACGTAGTCAATTTCGTCGAGCCAGGGTTGATACGCCGGAACGTCGTAAAAGTCGGCTAGCAATGAGCGCCACAAAGTGAGCCTGGCCCAGTTGAGGTCGCTAATTCCAAGGTTCTCACAGTTTTCTGCGGCGAATAGTTTATCTGTTTCGAGAAGCTCAGACGACGGATCTTTAAACTCGGCGGAATCGATAACCAGGCGGTCGGCACGCCGTACCAAAGTATCGAAAACCTTGTCAGAGACGCGCAAAGCATCTTGCCACCAAAGGAAAGTAGAGAGATCAGGAATAAGCAGCGGCAGGGCAGCACTCGGCAGTTCAGCGGCGAAATTACCATAAGCTTTCAGGGTGACTTCCTCGCAGCTCAATCGCCCGGCGCCGGTGCGCTTATCGCGCTGACAAATGGAGGCGACGTACATCTCAATGTCGCGATCTGCCGCCTGTCTATCTCCCAGCATTATCAAGACGCGGCTTGGATGACTTGCAGTTAGCTCCTGCATCATCTGATCCGCGTCGTTCAATAAGGCATCACTCGCCACAAATACGAGAAGATTCGCAACTCGCGCGCGCAACACCGCAGTGTCGCTGTCTGAGTCACGCTCGCCTGTAGTCTGTTTCCAGAGCTCCGCCAGCTGGCGTTCGACAACCTCTACGTCCAGAGTTTTTTCAAGTTGAATCTGCATAAAAACAGAAGTCAGAGAGCAGAAGTCAGAGAGCAGAAGTCAGAGGTCAGAAGTCAGAAGTTAGAAGCCAGTAGAAAGTAGCCAGTAGAAAGTAGCCAGTAATACGAATTTGTCACTGTTCTCTGATCTCAGGTCTTAACGGATCTCTGAGCGGCTGACCTCTGATCTCTGACTTCTGACTTCTGACTAGAGCTTCCGCCATTCCCTCCCATCGCGTTCAATCAGCCCAAACGCTGCTTGCGGCCCCCACGAGCCGGCCTCGTAATTTGGAAAATCTGTTGCAGGTTTCTTCCAGGCTTCGAGTATGGGCGCTGCAATTTCCCAACCGCGTTCGACCATGTCGCGCCGTGCATAGAGCGTTGAATCACCCAGCATGCAATCAAGCAGCAATCGCTCGTAGGCTTCCGGCGGCTTGACTCCGAAAGACGAACCATAGCGAAAGTCCATGTTTACCCACCGGACACGCATCGCTTGTCCGGGAAGCTTCGCCCCAAAGCGCAGAGTGATTCCCTCGTTTGGCTGAATGCGCATCACCAGCACATTGGGCTGAAGCGGCGAATCCGCCTCCGTGAATAAGCGATGGGGAACGTCCTTGAATTGAATCGCAATCTCGGTGACGTGTTTCTGCAAACGCTTTGCTGAACGAAGATAAAATGGGACACCGGCCCAGCGCCAGTTATCAAGATATAGCTTAAGTGCTGCAAATGTTTCCGTAGAAGAATTTGGATCGACACCTGGCTCCTGGCGATAACCAGGCACGCTGTCTCCCAGCACAGTTCCCGGCCCATACTGGCCGCGCACGGCAAACTCGTCTATTCGATCCGAAGGGAGCGGACGCACGGACTGCATTGCCTTAAACTTCTCGTCGCGTACGCCATTGGCGGACAACGACGCCGGAGGCTCCATCGCAATCAAAGAGGTGATCTGAAACACGTGGCTCTGAATCATGTCTCGCAAGGAGCCGGCCTTTTCGTAGTAACCGCCCCGACCTTCAACGCCCAGTGCCTCGGCATTGGTAATCTGAATGTGATCGATGTACTGGCGATTCCACAATGGTTCAAAGATGCTGTTTGCAAAACGAAAAACAAGAAGATTCTGAACCGTCTCTTTGCCGAGATAGTGATCAATTCGATAAACCTGTTTCTCATCAAAAACGGTGGCCAGTTCTTTGTTAAGAGCACGCGCACTCTCAAGGTCGTGACCAAAAGGCTTCTCGATGATAATTCGCGCCCAGGATTTAGCCTGTGCCTGGTTCTTAGGATGCGCCATTTTGGCGTCGCCGAGTTGTTTGGCAATCACTCCGAAGTAGTCGGGCGCTGTCGCCAGATAAAAAATCCGATTGCCCTGCGTATCGTATTCGTTGTCGATCTCCTCCAGTTTGTTTCTTAATTTCTGATAAAGGGCTGCATCGTTGAAATCGCCTGCGACATAGAAAATGCGCTTAGCGAAACTTTGCCACGTGGATTCATCCAGCGACTCGTCAGGACCAAACTCCCCGATGGCCTTCTGCATAAGCAGGCGAAATTCATCATCGCCCATGTCCTTCCGGGCAGCGCCCAGGATTGCAAACGCACCTGAGACGAGCCCCTGTTGCGCGAGGCGATAGAGGGCCGGGATTAGTTTGCGACTCGTCAGGTCTCCGGTAGCGCCAAAGATGAGTACCGCGCATGGCGGGGCTGTATGTTCCAGCCGCATTCCGGCGCGTAAGGGATTTTCCTCAATGCGAGGAGGCTCACTAGTTGTCGTTGCCATTGCTGCCGCGGGTCTAACTTCTTCTCTTGTTATGATGGTGGGAAAGGATAACACGAGATGAAAAACCTAAACCAACTAAACCGCCGTTAGAGGAAGCTCAAATGCCTACTGAGTTTCTCTTCTCGTACGGAACGCTGCAGCTCAAGGCGGTCCAGATGGCGACATTTGGTCGGCAATTGACCGGTAAGCGTGATGTTCTGGCCGGCTTCGAGGAAACCTTATTGGTCATTGAAGACCAGGCCGTAATTTCGATCAGCGGAAAAACGCACCATACGATTGCGAAGTTCACTGGGCGCACCTCTGACACGATATCCGGAACAGTATATGCTGTTACATCTGAAGAGATTGAGAGTGCCGATGAGTACGAAGTGGCGGCGTGTCAACGGGTGGCAGTGGTGCTTCAATCAGGAATATGCGCGTGGGTATACGTCGACGCACGGTACGCGTCGTTGGGTTCATGACTGCCCAACAGACAGGCAGAGTACGAATAGAAGAAAGCCGCTAAGAAACGAAAAGCTGCGTGAGCACAAAACTTCTACTGCTTCTTGTTTTTGCACTTACTGGTCTAGGCTGCACGGCCGAACCCGCCCACCGCCCTTCCGTTATTGGCACTTCGCGTGCGGATGAGGCGAAAGCTCCTTTTACACTCGCCATCGTGCCCAACACCAGTTCGCCAGAGGCGCGAGGCATCACCGTATCCGAAAAGAAGCCCGATGAATTTTATGTTGTGCTTACAAATGTTTCTATAGAGGCGCAACCCGTTTGGATGTATTGGAACAGTTGGGGCTATCAGACTCTCTCGTTTGAATTCTCGATGGCCGACGGCCAAAAGATCGGGGTTTCTAAGCGACAACAAGACTTCACAGTGAATTTTCCGTCGACGTTCCTTATCCC
>JALYXE010000480.1 GCA_030947265.1 Acidobacteriota bacterium | reverse complement strand
GTGCAAAGATGCGAGATCAATCGAGTTTGAACTGCGTCCTCCAGTCTTGCGGGTCTTTAAGAATGGGCTGGTCCCTCTTATCGAGCACGCAAGTTTCCAGCACGAGAAAATCCATCTCGGTTCTCATGAAACAACGGTAGCTATCCGCAGGACTACAAACGATTGGCTCTCCGCGCACGTTGAAGCTCGTGTTCACTATCACCGGACAGTCTGTCTTCTGGCGAAAAGCTTCGATGATCTCCCAGTAAAGAGGATTTGTTTCATGTCTCACCGTCTGTATTCGCGCGGAATAATCTACATGCGTGACCGCAGGAATTTCAGATCTCTCAACATTCAACTTATCAATTCCCCAAAGTGATTGCTCCCGCGTCGTCATTTCTCTACGTTTCGACTGCGCCACATCAGCAACAAGTAACATATAAGGACTGTCAGCGTTCAACTCAAACCAGTCGCGAACTCGCTCTCTCAACACGCTGGGCGCAAATGGACGGAAACTTTCGCGATACTTGATTTTCAAATTCATCGCAGCCTGCATTCCCGGAGATCGCGGATCGCCAATAATGCTACGAGCTCCCAGAGCCCGCGGGCCAAACTCCATTCTTCCCTGGTGAAGTCCAATTATCTTTCCAGCAGCAAGAAGATCCCCCACCACCCCGGGTAACTCTTTTCGTGAATATTTCTCGTATGGCAATTGCTTATTCCGCAAAAACTTTTCGATTTCATCGTCGGTGTGTTTTGGACCGAGGTATGAACCCTTCATGCCATCTGCATAGGCAGCCAGGCCATTGCTCCTGGGTGCGCACGCGGATTGCCATGTTCCGGCCGTCTCGGGGCTCACGCGCGGCTTTGCCAGGTAGCGGTGCCAGATTGCAAGCGCGATTCCCAGCGCGCCTCCGGCGTCGCCCGCTGCGGGTTGGATCCAGATATCCTCGAAAGGCACCTCCCGCAACACTCGGCCATTAGCTACACAGTTCAAGGCCACGCCACCCGCCATACAAAGTTTCTTCATTCCAGTTTCATGGTGAGCATACCTTGTCATCTTCAGCATCACTTCTTCCGTGATCGCCTGAATGCTGCGAGCCAGGTCCATTTCTCTTTGCGTGATTCGCGAATCTGGTTTTCTCGGCGGCCCGCCGAAAAGTTTGTCGAACGCGCCGTTTGTCATGCGCAGGCCCTGCGAATAGCTGAAGTACTCATGGTTCATTTTCAGACTACCGTCATCGCGAATTTCCAGCAGCTTATCTTTGATAATGGAAACATATTTCGGTTCTCCGTATGGCGCGAGTCCCATCACTTTGTACTCGCCACTATTGACTTTGAATCCCGTGTAATAAGTGAAAGCGCTGTAGAGCAGGCCCAGGCTATCGGGAAAGCGTAACTCCTTAAGCAGCGTGATCTCGTTACCTTTTCCTATCCCAATCGAACTTGTGGCCCACTCCCCAACGCCGTCAATGGTTAAGATGGCAGCTTCCTCGAAAGGCGACGGATAGAATGCGCTGGCAGCATGACTTTCGTGATGATCGCCGAAGAGGAGTTTCCACTGAAACTTTTTTCCCTGCTTCTTCGCGGCTCGTTCATCAGGCGCGCCCCCGGACTTTGCTATCTCTGCGCGTATCAAGTCTGGCATCCACAGCTTCTCCTTCATCCACAGCGGCAGCGCTTTCAAAAATGGACTGAAGCCGGCGGGAGCGTAGTCGAGATACGTTTCCAGCAGGCGATCGAACTTCAGCAGTGGCTTGTCGTAGAAACCAACGTAATCAAGGCTGGAGGCGTTGAGGTTTCCTTCGCTCAGGCAGTAGCGAACCGCATTGAGCGGAAAGTTATGATCATGCTTGAGGCGCGTGAACCGTTCTTCCTGTGCAGCCGCGACGATTTCGCCGTCGGCCACTAGACAAGCGGCGGAATCGTGATAGAAAGCCGAGATGCCGAGAATACTAGTCACGAACCTTCTCCGCTTAGAACAGAGTGTAGATAAACGGAGCAATCGCGGAACTCTTGGCGAGCACCAACAACGCGCCAACCAGCACCAGAGTGATCACGATAGGCGCCAGCCAGTACTTTTTGTTCTCTCTCATGAACTGCCAGAGCTCGCTAACTACTTGCACTTTTGACATCGCAACTCCTCAACATCTTTTCATACTGGCCCGAGCAATGCGCCCACGATCTTTCTGGCCTAGGGGACTTTCCCGGATAGTTGCCAACCGCCGTTGTTCCGGAAAATGTTTGATCTTGAGCCCTCCGAAATTGTCATTCTGCCGTCAACCGGTCCGGTTCCAGTACCCGTGAGAGTATTACCAACAAACTCGCTGTTGGTTGCGTTTATGACGAAGCCCGGAATGCCGCCCCCTCCTACATCAGTCAATTGATTGTTGACAACGCTGATTCGTGTACCTTCAATGCTTATCCCGCTCTGAGCGGTCCGCGTTATCACATTGTTTCTTATGGTCACGTCGCGCATAGTACCGCCAAAAACATAGATGCCATTACTCAAGATGTTGGTAATTATGCCCTGGTTTGACCCGCCGATAATCGTATTGTCCTCAATCAGGATCGGGCCAACGTAAGGCGTGCCCGTGGTCGCCTGCACGACAATGCCGTTACCAGTTGTCGGCATCTCTGATTCGCGGACGTCAATAAAGTTATTTCTAATAATTATGTTTTCGAGGTGATCAGTAGCTTCATTTGGCTCAAGATCAATGTTTGTATTGCCCGGTCCTCCCCTTTGCCCAGAGGCAAGAAACCGATTTCCCTCGAGGAGAATGTTTTTGCCGTTAACCACAGCGAGATTTTGCGAGGCGACCCGAGTGAACAGGCAGTTGATAACTTTTGAATTCTCGGCGAAATATCCTGTCGACGACGATCCTCCCAAGGCAATTCCGATTGAGCGCGTCCCATTTACCCATACGTTGTCGACAGTGCAACCTGAGCAGTTTCCGAGAGAAATTGCCTGAGGTGTCGAATTGAATCCTGTATTCGCCCCTTTGATTTGTAGATCTCGGATTACCAGACCGGAATCCGGCACACCATTCAGGATGGACTGGTTATACGCCATGATGACTGTGAACTGGCTTGGCGCCGTGGACTCAACGATTATTGAATCCCATCCTGAACCAACTACAGAAGAACGCGACTTCATGAGTATGGGAATATTGCTGCTCTTGGTGATATATGTGCCGGGCAAAAAGCGAAGCACGTGGTCGGAGGAAATGACTACCTGCGTTGCAATTGTGCCACCGCCCTTGACCACAATCTCGCCGGGCTTCACGCCCAAAGCTTTGTCAGCTGCGTTAATTTTGGCGCCCAGATCCTGGCCGGGATAATTGTTCGCCGACAAAACCCGACCTGATCCCCGCTGAGCCGACACGACAAAAGCGCAGCCGATGATCGTGGAAATCATACTAACGACAAAAATGAATTGCCATATCAAAAAGGGGCGCGAAGTGGATATGTGTTCCGAGCCTTGAGTATCTAGTTTCTTCAGCATGGTGATTTATTTTCCTGGGCCATAATACGTTGAATTGATTTTACCTTGAGTCCGAGTCCCAAAGATGCCTGCTTCAACCACGTGCAAGCTCCAGGTCCCCAGCCGCAGCTGCCACGCGCGAATTATCCC
>JALYXE010000471.1 GCA_030947265.1 Acidobacteriota bacterium | reverse complement strand
AACTGCATTCCCTCGACGACTTCGAGCGAAGTTTCCATTGTCTTTGACTCTTCAACGGTAATAACACCGTCTTTGCCAACTTTGTTCATTGCCTCAGCGATGATGTTGCCAATTGTTGAATCACCGTTTGCCGAAACAGTTCCGACCTGCGCTATAGCATCGCCCTTCACGGGCTTGGCCAGGCGTTTGATCTCTTCCGTAGCGCGTTCGACTGCTTTATCGATGCCCCGTTTGAGCGCCATTGGATTGGCACCGGCGGCCACGGTTTTCACACCTTCGCGGAAAATAGCTTGCGCGAGCACCGTCGCGGTCGTCGTTCCGTCGCCAGCCACATCGGAGGTTTTGGAGGCGACTTCACGGACCATCTGCGCGCCCATGTTTTCCAATGCATCCTTGAGTTCGATCTCCTTTGCGACCGTGACCCCGTCCTTAGTTATAGTGGGGGAACCAAATTTCTTATCAATCACTACGTTCCGCCCCTTTGGACCCAGCGTGAACTTTACTGCGTCAGCGAGCTGGTTGATTCCTCGCAAAATCGCTGCGCGCGATTCCTCGCCATGAATTACTTGCTTTGCCATTTCTGTCTTCTCTCCTACTGAAATATTGAATGTGATTTAGAAACAAAAGAACCAGCTCCAGCCTGAAGAGACTACTTGCCGCTCTTCTTGCCGGTGGCCGCCCCAGCACGCTCGATGATTCCGAGGATTTCATCTTCGCGCATGATCAGCAGCTCTTCACCATCAATCTTGATTTCAGAACCACTGTATTTCCCAAACAGAACGCGGTCTCCCTTTTTGACATCGAGCGACTGTCTCGTTCCATCTTCCTTATATTTGCCCTGTCCGGCCGCAACTACCTCCCCCTCCTGGGGTTTTTCCTTGGCGGTGTCGGGAATAATGATTCCCCCGCGAACCTGTTCTCCCTCCTCAATCCGCCGCACGATCACACGGTCATGGAGAGGTGTAATATTTGTAGACATTCTTTGGAATTCTCCTTTCGGTTTCCCTTGGTAAGATTACTTATTGCTAGATTTAGGTCTTCTGGCCACATCAGGAATTAGCACTCTGCGTGGATGAGTGCTAAGAATAATTCGGTACAGGATTATTGTCAACTGGCAGCGACAAGAGTTGAACCGGCAGGACGGGAAGGGACCTTACGGGAAAGGTCAGCGGGTACCACCCCGGGCAGCCCGCGCCAAGGGGCGTTTTTCTTTTTGATAGCCGGCAACACGTTTTGAGATAGTGTTCCGGTGGATGCCCAGGGTCTTCGCTGTCTTTGAAAGATGTTCGTTGTTTCGCGAGAGGGCTTTCTTAATATAAAGTTTTTCGAATTCATTCAACGCTTCGGCAAGCTGAATATGACCATCCAACATTTCGTCAATCAATGCCTCAAGTCTGGCGCGCATTTCTTTCAATTCCAGGTGGAAAGTAACTGGACCACAGTACGATTCAAAGTTCTTTGCCGGTAAGAAGTCGGTATGCCTCCAAGTATCGAGTCGTCGTGGCTGACACTACTTCGGAGGGAAGCGCCGGAGCGGGAGGCTGCTTGTCCCACGCAATAGTCTCCAAATAATCACGAACGAACTGCTTGTCAAACGAGGGCTGAGATTGCCCGGCGCGATAACTTTCGGTAGGCCAAAATCTCGAGGAATCTGGAGTTAGTACCTCGTCTACCAGGATTATTTCACCGTTCTTATCACCTCCAAATTCAAACTTGGTATCAGCGATTATGATTCCGCGACTGCGGGCGAAATTCCTGGCTTCGTTATAAAGACGAAGCGAAGTGTCGCGCAGCTGATTTGCCACATCCGTTCCTATTATCTCGCGCACTTGTTGTTCACTAATGTTTTCGTCGTGACCTTCTTCTGCTTTTGTGGAGGGGGTAAAGATTGGCTCGGCCAGCTCGGCAGATTCAAGAAGGTTTTCAGGCAATTTATGGCCACAGACCTCTCCGGTGGCCCGATAATCCTTCCAACCCGAGCCAACCAGATATCCCCTCACAACGCATTCCACCGGGAACACCTCAGCTTTGCGCACCAGCATCGAGCGGCCCTTAAGATTTTCTGACCGCTGCACAGGTTCCGGCATTTCTTCCAGATCGGTGGTAACAAGATGGTTTGGGACAATATGGGCGAGTTTTTCGAACCAGAACTTTGATAGGGAAGTCAGCACCTCGCCTTTGCGCGGTATTGCTGTAGGCAGGACGCAGTCGAAGGCCGAGATTCGATCCGTTGCGACGATTAAAAGATGTTCATTATCAACCGCATAAACGTCGCGCACTTTTCCGCGTCTTATCAACTGCAACTCAGAAAGCGTTGTTTGTAAGAGAGCTGCAGCATTCATCATCGTGGTCAGCTTACTTTGGAAGCTCGAAGAAACTATTTGGGAACGCGAGCGAGATTTTCCTCGTGAGCAGATGCTTTGTCAAGAAAGCGATAGTTTTAACTTCGAGGGACAACTTAAACGTGCAAAATGCAGTTATCGCCTTTCAACGAAGGCGGAAACACGCTTTTCGCGGCAAGAGTTTCCATGTAACAATGAGCGCGAACAAAACTCATCAGCAATCTATGAAAGTCTGGGCCGTGTCCTTGTCCCGTTAACGATACCTTAATTGCCAAAGCAGTAATTTTTCGTGAGGAGTCATTGTCACATGAATTGTAATTTTTTGGGGAAGAACATTTCTACCTTGTCTTTAGTCTTACTGATCCTTTTCGCACAGAGTACATTTGGGCGGGCTTCTGGCTTTGACGAGACGCCGCAGAAGCCTGCGTCCAAGCGTCCTTTTCCGCCCACCCAATACATACCGAATCACGACTTCGACACTCGTCATGTCGCACTCGATCTTCGTTTTGACTGGGTACGCGAGCAGGTGATTGGCATTGAAACAATGGTTTTCAGGCCGTTGCTCGAAGATCTGCAAAGTATTGAGCTTGATGCAGCAAATATCACAGTCACATCTGTAAAGTTAGCCGGGGCAGGGACGCTCAAGTACGACATAGACAGGCAAAAGGATAAATTGCGGATTGCGCTGGGCCGGGGATATCAGCCTTCCGACGAGCTTACGGTCGTTATTGAGTATCACACCGACGGTCCTCAAAGCCGGCTTCGAGGTTTTGGAGGCGGCATTCGTTTTATTAAGCCTACTCCTGAGGATCCAAAAAGACCGAAACAGATCTGGTCACAAGGGGAATCGGAATACAATCATTATTGGTTTCCCGTCTATGACCACCCCAACGATTTCTTTACGTCAGAGCTGACAGCCACTGTAGAAGAACCACTGTCAGTAATTTCAAACGGAAAACTTTTAAACACCAGAGAAAACAACGATGGCACACGCACGTTCCACTGGAGCATAGAGCAACCCCACGCGAGCTATCTGACCTCAATTATTGTTGGCGAATACACTCCGATTATTTCCGAATATGCGGGCATCCCGATAATCACCAACGTTTATCCCAGTGAGGTTAAGGAAGGAAAGATAACCACTGCCCGTTTGACGGAGATGGTGAGGTTCTTTTCAGAGAAGACTGGTCTGAAGTATCCCTACGCGAAATATGCTCAAACTACGGTTCGTGATTTTGGTGGCGGCATGGAAAATAT
>JALYXE010000465.1 GCA_030947265.1 Acidobacteriota bacterium | reverse complement strand
GGGTGAGGAAGGTGGGTTTACCCCCGCTCTTTCTGCGTAAGCTGCGTAAGCTGCGATGAAAATATGAAGACAGCTGGTATTTACATCCACATACCTTTTTGCCTCTCGCGCTGTTCGTATTGCGACTTTGCCACCGGAATGTACAGCGCTACCCTGGCGGAGCGTTATGTACTCAGTGTGGCAAAAGAGATTTCGAACTGGTCCCTGATAGGCAAAGCCGAAACTATCGACACGATCTACTTTGGCGGCGGCACGCCATCGCTGCTATCTCCTTTCCAGTTGAAAACTCTTTTGGAGGCGGTGCGAGGTCGCTTCGAGGTTTCATCCGGCGCCGAAGTGACCATGGAGATGAATCCGGGAACAGTCACACCTGAAACGCTGATAGAGTTTCGAAAACTCGGCGTCAATCGCGCGAGTTTTGGAGCGCAAACGTTCAACGATCTTGAACTCGCCCGCCTGGGTCGTTCACACACTTCAGACGATACGCGCCGAACCTTTAGGTATTTGCGCGATTGCGGCTTCGATAATGCCAGCTTCGATTTGATTGCCGCCTTGCCTGGTCAGACGATGGCCGGCTGGAAGCGAAACCTCGATGAAGCTTTCTCGCTGCGACCTGAACACTTATCGTTTTACCTGTTGGAGGTTCATAAAGGAACGCCCCTGGAGAAACATATCAGCCAGGGCATTCAGCCCAGGCCCGATGAAGATCTCGCCGCGGAGATGTATGAGGTGATGCTGGATCGCGCTTGCGAATCCGGGTACCAGCATTATGAGATATCGAATCTATGTTTGCCGGGTTATGAATCGCGGCATAATACCAAATACTGGACCGCCGCGCCTTATTACGGTTTCGGATGTTCGGCACACTCCTATGATGGTGGGTTCCGTCGCTGGGCCAACGAGAGTGATCTTATTGGTTATATGGCAATGATCGAGCAGGACAAAACGCCGGTGGTCACAAGAACTGAGTTAACTCAGGAAGATCGGCAAGCGGAAGCTGTCTTTCTCGGTTTGCGGATGATGGAGGGACTTAGCATGAGCGGCTACCAGCAGCTGTTCGGCGCGGATCTGCGTAAGAAGCATGAAAGCGATCTGACGCGCTTTCGTGAAGCAGGTTTGATTGCATACGCCGGCGACCGGGTTAGGCTCACGAGAGCGGGAGCTCTTCTTTCAAATGAAGTGTTCAGCGCGTTTGTCTGAGCCGGCAAGCCGTCGGCTCCGCCCGCCGTTTAGATGGGTGATTTGTCCGAACAAAACGCCGGCGAAACAAGTCGGTCTAAACTTTGCATGAAGCAAAACTTGATCATCGCGATTGATGGTCCATCCGGTTCGGGCAAATCAACAGTGGGGCGTATGCTGGCGCGCGCGCTGAGGCTGCTTTATATCGATACTGGCTCAATGTACCGGGCCGTGGCCCTGGCCGTGATGGAATCGAGCATTAGCCAGAACGACGATGTTGCGGTGGGATCCCTGGCATCTAGCGTGAATATAAATTTGAAGGGCGAACCCGATGCGTTGAGAGTGACGCTGGAAGGTCGCGATGTGACCGAGGAAATTCGCAGCGAAGAAGTTACCGACCTGTCGTCGATCATCTCAACTATTCCCGAAGTTCGTCGCGCGATGGTTGTGCGCCAGCGCGAAATGGGCCGGCAGGGTGCTGTACTAAATGGGCGTGACATTGGCACCGTAGTTTTTCCTCAAGCGGATGTTAAGTTTTTTCTGACTGCATCGCCGCAGGCACGGGCGGAAAGACGATTTGCCGAAGAGCGCGAGCAGCATCCGCAAGTCAATCTCGACGATACTTTGGCTGATATGACGGAGCGCGATCGGCGCGATTCCACGCGGGTAGATTCGCCGCTCAAGCGTGCTAACGATGCAATTACTATCGACTCGACTGGACTATCTATCGACCAGGTATTTCAAGAGATGATGGCTGCGATAGAGGCGAAGAGCGGGGGCATGCCCCCTTCCTGACCTTGAGCTGCTCTTAGCTGATAGTTAGGTTTGCTGGAAAGGCTTTCAAGTGAGTAGGTAAGTGGCAAGTCGCATAATCTCGAGGTTTAGGTTTGCCGGAGGGCTTTCAAGCCAGACAACAATGTGGAAGCCGCATGGTCTCGGGGTAAGGAAGGGGGCATGCCCCCGCTCTTGATTTATGAAGCTCACTAAGTTTTCATTTGAACGGGAGCCGATCTGGATCTGGGTGTTCTCGCTCGGATCGGCAGTGCTGGGACTTCTTGTTGCCTTGGTAGTTATGCTGATGCGCTACCTGTCGTGAAGCAGCCTCGCGAATCTCCGATAAAGCTTTTCCGCGCGCAAGGGCGGCAAAGCCCGCAGGTCGGCAAACCGGCAATTGAGCGTCGATATTAAGAACTCCGCATCAGAAGAGAACGATGTTCACCGGAATCATTGAAGAACTAGGCCGCGTCCGTGGCGTTGAGAAACATAGCGAGGATGCGCGGATTGTGATCGAAGCTCGCCTGGTTACTGAAGACATCCGCGAAGGCGATTCAATCGCCGTCAACGGAGTTTGTC
>JALYXE010000464.1 GCA_030947265.1 Acidobacteriota bacterium | reverse complement strand
CTGGAGGAATGACGCCGAAGCCATCAAAGGCCTGAGTACCCCACTTTAGAAACTGGTAGCGCGAGTTGTTGCGTTTGAACTCCATACTCATGTTCTTTTCAAACGCGTCTTTGGTACTGGAGAAGTCAACCTGGACCGAGTGGTCTATGACTAAATCAACCGGCACGAGCGGCTCAATCACGCCGGTGTTCTTGCGTAAACGCGCGACTGCCGAACGCATCGCCGCCAGATCTACGAGCAAGGGCACGCCGGTGAAGTCCTGAAGCAAGACACGCGCGACCACGAAAGGAACTTCCTCCGTTCGTTCACCTTTCGCTTGCCAGTTGGCCAGCGCGCGAACGTTATCTTCCGTAATCTTCTTGCCGTCGCAGTTACGCAGCACTGATTCCAACACAATCCTGATGCTGACCGGGAGCTTTGAGATGGGGCCGACGCCTTCTTTTTCAAGCTGAGGCAGCGAATAGAACCGGCCCGGCTGGCCCGGCACTGCATTGAATGTTTGAAGGGAGTTGAATGGACCTTGGGGCATAGAGAATTATGCGCTGTTCGTGATTCGCAAATGCTAAATGCTTTAGCAGAAATCACGCAGGAAAAGTTGAATGTCTAATTAATAAAGTCCAGTTTAAAGTCCACGCAGCTTGTCGTCAAGCAAGGTGTTCTCTGGGTAGTGGATCAGTTTGAAATTCAGCCGCGGATTAACGCTAATGAACGCGAATCTGAAGAAGACTAGACCAGAAAGATCACCAATCCGACGAGCTTTCTGAATTCATTTCTCCTCTTTGTTTCCAAGGCTTGTTTATTCTAATACTTCTTTTTCAGATTCGCGTTCATTCGCGTTGATCCGCGGCTGAATGTTTGGGTGCACTGCCAATATATTCAAAGTGACCCATTACGAAACTCTGTTAACTCCCCGGAAGAGGAGCATGTTGCCGAGCTTTCGTGTGTTTTGTTATAGTTCCGCCAACCCCCGGTAGTTCTCATTGACGTCCAGGAGGTAGACCTGGCTTCTGTTCTTCAAGTCCGTCGAAATTCGCCCGAGTTCATAGAGTTTGAGTTGAGGAGAGTGTACATGACAAAGAAGCCGACTGATGAGTTTGAGTACTTGAGCAACAATCCTGACTATGTTCCTAATCCTGAGATCGAGGAGTTTATGGAGGAAGAGATCGCGCGCGCGCCTAAGGATCCAGAGCTGCTGGCGCACCGGCTTCGTAATAATACTGCCGCATCTCCCAAAGATGCTGGTGGCGATCTTGACGCTGCATGGGAAGATGTAAATGAAAGCGGTTCGGAGTCCGTTGGTGGCGATAATCCCACTCCCGATCAATCGATGGTAGAGGAAAATGCGAATGCTGTCGGTGTTAGTTTCGAGGACAACGAAGAGCTTGATTTTCTCGATAAGATCGAACGACGTGATCGCGATCGTTTTGAATTGAACGAAAACTCAAAAACCGACGAGGATATGATCTGACTCCATCAGAAACTCTGCTCCGTCATCGCGGTCTAGCCACACTACGTCAATGTTGAATGGCTTTGGATCTTGAGGGGGCACGCGGCTCGCTTTGCCCCCTTTCCAACTAAGCCATAATTAGGAAATCTCGTTTTCACTCTTTGTAGAGACCGGACATGGACTCGCTTGGCAGTCCCCGGGTCATGGTTGATTTGCGACGTACTTCGATCGCGGCTGTAACGTGATGCTTTTGATCACAATTCTATCGGCGGGACGCTCGGTTTCTTCCTGGACCGGAGCACCCACAATGATTTCAGCATTTGTGATTCCATTTATCACTCGCCCAAATGCTGTGTAGTCCTCATCAAACTGCGGCTCGCGCTTCAGGGTGATGAAGAATTGGCAATTCGCAGTATCCCGCGCTTCTGCTTCAGTCAACCCCGAGCCTCCCTCAACTCCCGGCGACGCTCCTTTCCTGGCCGCACCCACGGTTCCGCGGTCAAAAGGTATATCGCTGAACTCCGCCGGCACGCTTGGATATGGCGAATCCCCTGTACCGTCATTCGCTGGATCATTGTCCTTTGACAATGGATCGCCGCCCTGGATTAAACCCGATTCAGCGTTTACGCGGTGGAAAGTTGTGCCGTCATAAAACCGTTCTTGAATCAGTTTTTTGAAACGTTCAACCATCTTTGGGGCAACGTTAGGATAAAGTTCAATGACGATATCGCCATAATCTGCGGTTTGGATTACCGCCAGCTGGTCATCGGGTTGCGGCTTGATTCCCGTCTTAACATTTTTCCGCGCTGGAGCTTCTTCGTCCCTGTCGAAATCCTTTACCGCGGTCTTCTGCGCGCACGCGGGTAGCAACACGGCAACCAGCGCCAGGAGAATTAAGAAGGCTAAGGAGGATCGATAACAAGTAAGAAACATTCTTTGCATAAACAACGCTTACAGCGTATGGATGAATAATAAACTTAGTCCCAGGGTGATACCCTGGGCTAAGTTATGCAACGCCTTCGGCGTAACGAACTCGAGTTCTAACACAGCCTCGGTAGCCAATGGATGCTAACAATCAAGTTAGGTGCATTGTTTCTCTTTGGGATTTGCGTGGAAAAAACACGCGCATCTCCAGATTTAGTTGAGTGCTGGTATCCATTGGCTACCGCCAACGGTTCTGCATTGCATGGCGACGTCGCCCGGGGATTTGGCACCGCCTGCTTTCACTCTCCCCGAGTTTCGACACGCCCGGAACTAAAATAGCTTTCGACTATCAAGCAAAATAGTAACCGGTCCATTGTTGATTAATTCCACCTGCATCATACTGCGAAAATTGCCCGTGGAAATATTGCTCAGTCGCTTTTTTATTTCGTTAACAAAATGTTCGTAAAGAGGCTCCGCATTCTCGGGCGCGGCGGCATCAATCCAGGCGGGACGCAGTCTGCGGCGAACGTCGCCGTAAAGTGTGAACTGTGAAATGACGAGAATGCCGCCGCCAACATCCTTCACCGATAAATTCATTTTCCCCTGCTGGTCATCGAAGATGCGCAAGGCCACCGTCTTCTCGGCTAGATATTCGCCATCGGCCGGCAAGTCATCCCTGGCTATGCCCAACAAAACGACTAGACCCTTTCCGATCTCGCCGGTGACTTTACCTTCAACTGTGACCTTCGCGCGCGTAACGCGCTGAACCACGGCTCGCATACGAAAGCATTGCTGGTGATTACCGGGCCACGAAGTTGTAAGTAATTACGCCAGTGACCTTCACCGGCTGGCCACTCAGCTTCGTCGGCGTGAAGACGGCGCCAAGCGCTGCAATCTCAGAGGTTCTCGTCAGAAGTGCTGGACCTTGTATGGCGCAGCTGCGAATGACCTTTCCGGTTTCATCTATAACGACGCGCACTGTGACGACACCTTGCACTCGATTCGCTCTTGCCTCTTCGGGATATACCGGCCGCGGCAGGCTGATCGCCTTACCATTAATCACACCCACAATAATCGGAGCCAGTGTTGTAGGAAAGCTTTTCCCAGATAACCAACCGAAGGCGCGAGCTTCCAATTGATTGGCTTCATCGCTTCGCTTAGTTTTGTATAAAAGACAAGAATAACGATCCAGGGCCTCCCGCAGTTCCTCGGAAACGGTATTTGGAGATTTCTTTTCTCTAATTGCAACGACGCGTTCATAGAGCGGTTCGGCCTTCTTGTAGTCTCCCATGAGTTGGTAAAACTCCGCGAGATGGAAAAGCGCGCTGGCTACCTTTGCGTCTTCGGGATCATAGATCTTTTCAGTTATGTCCACAGCTTGTCTATATAAGTCCTCGGTCCTGGCAGGATTGCCCCTGAGAAACTTAATTAACGCCAGTCTTTGTAGCGCGGCTGCTAAACGCGGATCACCGGGCGCAAATTCCCGATAGGAACTGATCAAGCGCTCGAACAGAGGCTCGGCATCGCCATATTTTCGCAGTGCCATATTTAACTCCGCGAGATTAATCAACGCGGTCCTCAAAGGCTCGTCCTTCGGCGTAAATAATTTTTCCCGAATCTGCAGGCAGTGCTTGGCCAGCGGCAGGGCCTCCGCATATTTGCCTTGCTTGTAGAGTTCAGCAACCTGAACTGCCAATCGAGTGGCCTCCGAACTCTCCGAATTATCAGCAGCGCCTTTGGAGGTTTGCGCTTGTGACGAAGTGAGAAGCGCAAATAGAGCAATTGCTATTACTGCAGCTGTCTTAGTCATCAGGAACTTGATCATTTCGATACTCTCAACGTTCCCTCCCGGGAGGCTTGCTTGGGCGAATCTCAACCCGGCTCTGAAGCGCGCGCTCCTCGTGTTGAAGAAGATCAAGCACGACGCGGGCAATGTCTGCGGGTTGGAGTTGCCAGCCTTTTTCGTGCTCAGGCTTGTCACCGCCAAACTCTGTATTTACCGAGCCGGGCATAATGTAACTAACCTTGATGCCGTCGTG
>JALYXE010000459.1 GCA_030947265.1 Acidobacteriota bacterium | reverse complement strand
CCGTACTTGTCAGAGGAGAATCGGGTACGGGCAAAGAGTTGGTCGCGCGCGAGGTTCACGAGAGAAACAGCGTGCGAAGCAGCGGCCCTTTTGTTGCCGTCAACTGCGCCGCGCTTCCTTCGGAGCTTATTGAGTCGGAACTGTTTGGTCACGAAAAGGGCGCTTTTACCGGTGCCGCAGCAAGGCGACAAGGCAAGTTGAGCAAGCTAACGGAGGCACGCTTTTTCTGGATGAAATTGGGGATATGAGCGCTAACGTGCAAGCGAAACTGCTGCGTGCCCTGGAAGAAAGACGAATTGAAAGGCTGGGAGGAAATGAATCGATTCCCGTTGACGTGCGAATTGTTAGTGCCACGCATCGTCCATTAGAACAGGAGATTGCTACGGGGAATTTCCGCGCCGACCTCTTCTATCGTCTTCGCGTCGTGACGATCGACATACCTCCACTTCGCGATCGTCGCGAAGATATTCCTGTGCTTGCCGAGACATTCACTCGCGGCGCGGCGGAACGGTACGGTCTGCCGCTCCGGCAGATTTCGCAGAGTGCTCTTCGCAGACTGGTCGAATATGAGTGGCGGGGAAATGTGCGGGAGTTGAAGAATACTATTGAGCGTGCGGTAATCATGGCTGAGGGTGAGGAGTTGCGTTCCCGGGATCTACCCGATGAAATCACGACCGGACCAGAGAAGGGAATGCCCGCGAGTCCCGAGAGCGCTGAGGCTGGTCTGGCGGTTCCTTTCACTGCGGATTTTCGTGAGGATCGTCGCGAGTTTGAGCGCCGCTACATTTCACGCTGTCTTGAACATACGCAGGGAAACGTGACTCGCGCTGCTGAGATTTTGGGTATGCACCGCCAGTCGCTGCAACATAAACTGCGCCAGCTCGGACTAGGCAGGCGCTACGTCGCCGTTGGTAATGAGCCGCAAGATAATTCCGACGAATGAAAGCAGATTTCATTCATTACATTCTGTCGCCCTCAGGTACCAGCACATCGTTTAGAAAGCGGACTTGTCCGCCTCGCGCGGCAGGGCACAAGTGCCCTATCTAAACGGTTCGTGCGGGCTAAGCACGATGTTAGGCGTGTGCTCAATAAACTGCAATTAAAACTAACTGGCCCGGGGAGACACATAATTCATGAAGGCACGTTTGGACGCAATCATTCAGCGAGAGCAAGCCGAATATCTTGAGCGACTAATCCCGCAGGCTGATCCATTGTTAGCCGAGATGGAAGAGTATGGCGGACAACACCGCGTGCCGAGCGCCGATCGCGAGGTAGCCTTGTTTGTCGAGATTACTGCTCGCGGAATGAACGCGAAACGTGCGCTCGAGGTTGGAATGGCGATCGGCTACACGACCATTCATCTCGCACGCGCTGTCGGTGAGGGCGGTTTGGTCGTTACTATTGATCCCAGCGACGAGATGATCAAAGCGGCAGAAGGTTATCTCGCGCGGGCCGCCATGCGCGATCGCGTGCGCATTGAGCGGGGCAAAGCGTTGGAAGTGATACCAGGCTTGACGGACACATTTGATCTTATATTTATCGACGCACTGAAAGAGGAATATTCAGGTTATCTGGAGCTCGCACTGCCAAAGCTTCGCAGTGGCGGGATTGTTATTGTCGACAATCTTCTTTGGGGTGGCCAGGTTGCCGGCGAAGTTCGGGCGCCGGATCAGGAGAGTTCCACGAAAGCGCTGCGGGAATTTAATGAACAGTTCGTCAGGCATTCCCACTTGCGCGCTGAGGTACTGCCAGTCGGAGATGGGTTAGGTTACGCGGTGAAGGTCTGAACCAAGCTTGTGCCGCTCGGCCGTCTGATGTGAGGAAGGCTCTGACCTTCCGAGCAACTAACTCCGCCTTCGGGGCTATGCCCCCGGCTCGGCGCCGTTCGGGGCGCAGCGCCCGTCAAATGAGATTGGCAAATGGGTCGGTGGGGCATAGCCGCCATCGCACATCAGGCGGCATAGCCGCATTCCACCCTTCGATGATCATTACGAGCAACAGACAATCGCAAATTCAAAGTGCTGAAATCATCCGATGTGGCGGTGTCATCGCGTTTCGCACCGACACTTTTTACGGCCTGGGTGCCGATCCCTTCAATAAATCAGCAGTCAGGCAGATTCGGCGTCTGAAGGGGAGGGAAGACGACAAGCCGATTCTCCTTCTGATTTCAGATCCCAGTGAAGTTGATCGCTTCATCATTAATCAGAGCCAACTTTTCAAAGAAGTTGCAAATCGTTTCTGGCCGGGCCGGTTAACTATAGTTGGCATTGCCAGCGCGGCAATACCAATAGAGTCAACCGCTGGAACCAATACAATCGGTCTGCGTTTACCTGACGACGAGGATCTGCGCGCCCTTGTTCGTAAATGTGGAGGAGCGCTCACCGCAACAAGCGCGAACATTTCGGGGCAGCCACCCGCACAAACGGCGAAAGACGTGGAGAATTATTTCCCGCAGGGTATCCACTTAATTATTGATGGCGGGGAGGTGACCGCCACGCAGCCGTCAACTGTTTTGGATTTGAGTGGGGCCAAACCGAGTTTGATACGCGAAGGCGCAGTTACGCGCGGGGAGTTGGAAGGATTTGGAGTGCGCTGACTTGTCAGCGCTTTGGTCGGCTGCGACTCGTCGCAGCCTGCAAGGTGAGTGCTCGTAATCAAAACGCGGCGTCAAGCCGCCGCGAACAAAAAGCGGCGACAAGTCGCCGCACTCCAAAGAAGACAGGCAAGAATGCCTGTCCTACTTCGTTGCCCTACTTTTCAACCGTCAGATTCCTGACAAATCCCCAGTCGCCGCTGGCATCAACTTTAATGTTGCCCACATTCTTTCTGGCAATGACCATGTTCGCCTGGTACCAAAGCGGCAGGACCGGCACCTCACGGCTCACGATCTCCTGGATGCGCGCGTAAAGCTCTTTCGCTTTTTCGCGGTCAAAGGTATTCACGGCCTCGTCAAGGAGTGCGTCGAGTTCTTTATTGCTGTAGCGGCTACGATTTCGAGAGGCCCGGGTCTCAGTGGGTATCTCAGAAGTAGCAAACAGGTCCTTAAAGAAGATGGGATCTTGATTTCCTCCGACCCATTGTCCGTAAAAAATCTGAAAGTTTCCGCGCCGCAACTCGTCAAACAAAGTATTCAGTTCAGCAGTTTCAATAGAAACTGGAAGGCCTACGTTCTTCAGGTAGTTTTGAATGACGCCGGCATAATTCTTCGCTGCCACACTGCTGCCAGACACTTTGAAAACGATGGGCTTGGCAAACCTCATCTGCGGACCGTCGCCGTCGGGATCTTTCAGACCCGCTTCGTCCAACAACTTCTTCGCCATCGCCGAATCGAATGAATATGTTTTGCCGGGCGAATAAGCCCAGGATTCTTCCGGCAAAATTGAATGTGCAATCTTCCCCTGACCCAGCAGAAGATCTCGTATCAAGCCTTCTCGATCGATTGCATAGGCGAGTGCTTGTCTAACACGAACGTCGTTAAGCGGAGGTTGACTGGTGTTAAAAGTCAGCAGATTGAGATTTGAGCCCGTAAACTGAAGTACCTGGAGATTTGGATCATTTCCGAGAAGTTTGATCGCGTCAGGCGACAGGCTGGTAGGCAAAGGCGCAATATCCAAGCGACCGGAACGAAGCTCGGCCTGAAGCGCGTTTGTGTCAGCAATCACCCGCACCCGCACCAGCGGGATGCGAGGGGCGCCTTCCCAGTAATCGGGATTTGCCTGGAGGTCGAGCACCTGCTGCGAGCTATCATAACTGAGGAACTTGAATGGACCTGTACCCAGCGGGTGATCTTTTTGCGTCGCGTAACTATCTTTCGGAATAATTGAGACGGGCACCAAATTGCTGAGCAAGCCCGTCCAGGGTTTGATGAGCGTAACGACCAGCGTTCTGGTGTCGGGCGCTTCGACGCTTTTTATATAACTCCTCTTACTGGCACCCGAACCTTCGTAGAAACTGGCTGACTTCGCAAAAGTGCCGGAAAAAACAAGGTCCAGCGTGTACTTCGCGTCAGCCGACATAAGCGGCCGACCGTCATGAAACTTCACGCCGTCGTGCAGAGTAAACGTGAATGTCGTGCCGTCGTCAGATCGTTTGACGTCTGATGCAAGCTCGCCAACATAATCGAACTTCTCATTCTTCTTAACTAGCGAATTAAACATTAGCACCCGCACCCGTTCGCTGGCGGCATCAACAGACGGCGAGCCAATGGGATCAATCGTACGGATATTGTCGCCCAGCGCGATCACGAAGGAGTTGCTTCGATGCCGGCAGCCACTGTGGATTAAGAGCGCCAGCAAAAAGGCCAGCAGCAAGCTCGCTAATCTCAGGACACGCATCAGATTGATCCTCCGTACTTGTAGTTGAGCTTTTCATTAAGTTTGGCAGTCTCATCTGACAGGGCTTTAAACTTCTCGGCATCAAAGGGTGGAGGCGGTTTGGCGATTGACCGCATTTCGGCTATCCGCTCAAGCGAGGCAGTTACGCGGTCCTTTGGAAGTTTGCCGTTTCGCGCGATTGCGAGTAGAGCTTGATAGCCGCGCTGAATAATATCCGGGCGCGCGCATATCAGCATCATGTCATTTCCGGCAAGAAACGCACGCACTACCGCGGCCTCGATTTCACAGTGTTTCGCAATTGCCCCCATCTCCAAATCATCGGTCACCACAAGATGTTGATATCCTAGTTCGCCGCGCAGTACGGTGGTAACGATGTTATGGCTCAGGGAGGCCGGCTCGAGTAATCCACCCGTAACGCCCTTGGTGATATTGATGTTTGGAAATCCACCGTGACTTACCATTACACAACGCACTCGATCATCCTGGCGCTGAAAAAGCTCTATGTAAGGCGCCAGATCCAGGGCCATCAAGTCGTCGTGCGAAAGACTGACCATGGGCATCTGCTCATGTGAATCCACTTCGCCGGCGCCGATTCCGGGAAAGTGTTTGAGACAAGCAATGAGGCCGGTCTCCTGCAACCCACGCAGGTACACGGTGGTGTAGCCGAGCACTTCGCCAGGCGAGCGACCGAATGAACGTGAGTAGAGTCCATTGGAGAGCAGGTCGCGCTCATCAGTCATGATCGACATAACCGGCGCGAAATTCATGTTGAAGCCAAGAAGTCGCAGAGCTTCGCCAGTGATCCTTCCCAGCGCACGCGAGCCGGCCAGATCGCCGTGTTCACGTATAGTTCTCGCCGAAGGCATCGGCGTAAAGATTTTTCGGAGTCGATCGACGAGACCGCCCTCCTGATCAATACCAATGAGCGGTCCATGCGGCAGAAGCTCGCGTACACCATCGAGCAGATACCTCAACTGCTCCGCGCTCCGGACATTGCGACCGAAGATGATGATCCCACCCGGGTGAACTTCCTCAATCAAGCTGCGCGCATCCGCGTCAAGCTCCGTGCCGGGAAGGCCAATGAAGAAGAATTGTCCAACTTGCTGTTCGATTGATAGCGACTGAAGCGGTTCCGATGACATGTTGAAATGAAGCCCGACGATCGCGGCCGGCTAACCCTTTATTATTTCCCAACAGGGTGAAACATCGGTTTCACTATAAGACAAATCCAGGCAGCGGCCAATGAAAAGATTGTCTTCTCCATCGCAAAGCCGAGTACGGCGACGACACTGAACTGACTACAGAACCGCGAGGCGGACTACCTGAGCCTCCTCTCAGATTGCTCAGGAGGCAAAGCGCAGCGCGCCCCCGCTCCAGTTCAAGCTGCGATACCACTCAACCGGAATTAAGCTTCAGCTTCTCTCAAGTTGTCTGGGTTGATTAGACCTTTGTGGCTGTGGATCTCGAGCGGGGGCGCACTGCGCTTTGCCTTCCCAACTTGTAAATTCTCTAGCTTGTGTGGCTACATTAATGTTGAGTGGTTTTGGATCTTGGAAGGGCGGGCGGATCGCCTGGCCCATTGCCATCTAAGTCCTACTTAGGTGCATGCTAGTTTTTCACACGCTCTCTATCCGGTTCGGTAAACACACCCACCCGCCTTCGCCATCCCCCAACGACCCACTACACCTTATTTATCTTTATTGGCTGACGTAGTATAACTCGGTCATGCCGCGCGAAATTACCGACAGGGATGCGATCCTTTCCAGTTTGAAGTCTCTCGAGCTTACTTCTGAACTCCTCATAGAGCAGAACGGAAAGCTGAAGAACGCCAATGATCTGCAGTTAATTGTGGAGGGAAAAGAAAACGCCAGTGGCAGGAGAGTTGGACCATATGTCCGCTTACTCGCTTACGACAACGGCGAGACGATCATGCGACAGGGTGAGTGGGGCGGAAACACGTTCTATCTCTCCGTGAACGGTGCACTCGACGTCTACATTACAGAGCCAAGTGGCGATCAGCGGAAGATCAAGCCGCCTGCAGCCGGGCACGTGCTTTGGTGAAATGGCCGTGCTTGCCGGGGTGGAGCGAAACGCAACGGTAGTTGTACCAAAACACGAAACAGCGACGGTCCTCGAGATAACGCGTCCGGCACTTCGGCTGCTAAGAAAACTTCCCAAGTTTGGCCACGTTATTGATGAGACTTATCGAGCCCACGGGCTGGCCCGCGTGCTGGAAGATTTGACTCAGGAAGGTAGTACCGCAAATGAGGAGGTCGTTCGACGCCTCCGAGAGATTGGCAGGTTCATGGTCTATGCGAAGCACCATGCGCTCTGCCTGGAAGGGACGCCGATCGAAAACGTCGTCCTAATCAAAAGCGGATGGGTCAGACGCGTGCGCGGCGTTCCTCTCGAACCCGCCGCCGCAGGGATCGCAGCCGGCTTGGGCCAAACAATTGGCGTGGATTTTCTCGGCGCGGGGAATTGCCTGGGCCTTGAAGGCGCGAAACAAAACGAGACGTGGAAATATAGCGTGTCCGTAATGGCACGCACGGAAGTGTTGGAGATTCCTGTTGCGCTCGGAAGCTTTTTTCGCTACGGTTATTGAGCCCCACATCGCAGCGGGCATAGACTGCGTTTCCTGTCACCCCGACCACCGCGGAACGGATTTCAAACCTGCTGAGGCTGCCCTGGTCGTGTGCACGAGTTGCCATAACGATGCGAATAATAATTCGTACCATGGTCGCAGAGTTTCTACACCTCACCGAGGAACTTTTGGCTATCCTGTTGCCGAAGGTAAGTGGAGGTGGACGGGATTGAACGATACCGAGTGGGCTCTAAAACAGATCGCTGTCGCGCGGCTTCCGGTTGATACCGATGATAAATGGCGCAGCAAGCAATTTCACGCGCTTCATGTAGAGCGCGTGCGCGCGTTGCCGGTTACTACCGGCAATCAGCAAGGTGAACTATCGTGCTCAAGCTGCCATAAAACCTTTAACCCAATCGATCGGACAACGCCGCGAACGACGTGCGGCGGTTGCCACAATGGAAGCATTGACCCCG
>JALYXE010000443.1 GCA_030947265.1 Acidobacteriota bacterium | reverse complement strand
TGCGCCAGTCAGCCAGGAATTGCGCCTGACCCTTGTCCGTCAAGGGGTGGTTGAATAACTGATCGATCACTTTAAGCGGCATCGTCGCAATGTCGGCACCCATTCGAGCCGCTTCAATCACGTGGATAGGATGCCGAATGCTGGCAGCCAGGACTTCGGTCTTCCATTCGTAGTTTCTGTAAACGTCAATAATGTCCTGGAGTAGCAAGAGACCGTTTTCGCCGATGTCGTCGAGCCGGCCGAGAAAAGGGCTGATGAAAGAGGCGCCTGCCTTTGCCGCCATGATGGCCTGCGCGGCCGAGAAGCAAAGGGTCACGTTCACTTTAATCCCTTCGCCGGACAATTGACGTGTCGCCTTCAAGCCTGCGCGCGTCAAGGGGCACTTTATGACAACGTTCTTTGCAATCTTTGAATATTCGTGTCCCTGAAGCAGCATTCCCTCTGTGTCCTCGCTTGTGCATTCAGCGGACACAGGCCCCTTAACGATCTCGCAAATAGCTGCGATGTGCTCTTTGAAATCGACCTTTCCCTCCTTCGCAATCAACGAAGGATTAGTTGTAACTCCGTCGGCGATGCCGAAAGACGCCGCCTCGCGAATTTCATCGAGATTTGCAGTGTCAAGAAAAAATTTCATAAAAGACCTTCATGGATTACGGCAACGAATCTGCGAACTGGATTGACCGGCCAGAGGTCGCATCACAGATCGTATTTCGAAGCACTCCTATTTCTTCTATCTCAACTTCAACGATATCTCCATCCTTCATCGGCGAGACCCCCGCGGGAGTGCCGGTCGCAATCAGATCCCCGGGATGAAGAGTCATAACGCGGGAAATATACCGAATTAAGAAGGGAACTGAAAAGGCCATGTCCGAAGTGCGCCCTTTTTGTTTTACTGTCCCGTTCACCCGGGTGGTTACGACGAGGTTAAGAGGATCTAATCCGCCTACAATGAACGGACCGACTGGACAAAACGTGTCGAAAGACTTCGCCCTGGTAAACTGCACGTCCTTGCGTTGCAGGTCGCGTGCGGTAACATCGTTGACGCACGTGTATCCCAGGACATAATTAAGCGGATCTTCGTTGCTCCTCACATTGCGCGCTCGCCGTCCAATCACAACTCCCAACTCGCCTTCATGTTCCACCTGTTTCGACTCAGGCGGCAGCTCTATGCAATCGCCATTTGCAATCACCGCTGATGGAGCTTTCAGAAAAAGAAGAGGTTCATCGGGGATCTTGTTTCCCAGTTCAGCAGCGTGGTCCCGATAATTTCGTCCCACGCAAACAATCTTTGAAGGCACAACGGGAGCAAGCAAATTCACCTCGTCTACGCGGAGCGACGTTGCATTCGGTGGCAAGTGGGCAATATTAAACTGTTGATCTTCATCTATTAGCCAGACTTTTCCGTTCTCAACCGACGCGTAGCGCGGGCTTTCGAAGTTCTTGTGCGTAACACGGCAGAGTTTCATTTACTTAGGGCACAGTCTCAGAAACCACTTCGGACGGGACACTAACATTGCCGGCCTGATCTACCGCCGTCAAATAGTAGTAATACTTTTTGCCGGATTCGACTTTTTCATCCTGAAAGGTCGTTTGGGTAAGTAGCGCAGCCGTCAACTTGCGCCACTGATGCTTTGGCAAATTTGGGTCTGTAGAACGATAAATGTTATAGCCGGCGATGTCTGCTTCAGGGTTTCCCGGAAAGAACAAAGAAAGTCGACCCGGAGCAGCGGCAACCGTGATAGATGTCGGAGCTGAAGGCGGAAAGACATCTCGTGGAGATACGGAAACAGAATTTGAATTCAAACTTTCGACCTGGGCGCCTTGGGTACCCAGTGAAACTGAACGCACGACATAACGATAGTTTTCGCCAAACTTAAAGTTCTTATCAACGTACTGCGTTCCGGAAACCAGCGAACCATTTATGGGTGCCTGACCGTCTTCACTTTCTGACTCCGCTACCCGATAGACGTTGTAGCCAAGCAGGTTGACTGGAGTTGAACCGTCAATATTGGCCGCCGGAGGTTGCCACGAGATCGTGATGGCGTTTTCGCTAACTTCCTTGCCGGTAGCGATCACCGAGGGTGCCTCGGCAATTCGAGCCGCAGGCTCAAGCAGGAGAAAATTAGAAAAAGCGGCTCGCTGCCCGGAGGCGTTGACATAGCGAACGGCGTAACGCAACCGGGCAGGTTCCCCAGCGAGGTCAAGCGTGTCAGTATAGGTAAGAACGTCAACCCCACTCTTTATTTGATCGAATGTAACAGATCCAATCAAAGTGGATCGTGCGGCAAACTCTTCTTCGGTCAACCCCAGCGGCGCACGCGGCTTTTCTGCCAGGCGATAGACATCAATACGCCGAATACTTTGTACGCTTTCATCTGGCGCGTTTCGGGGTGGGGCCGGCCAGCTAAGGATCACTTGATTTCCTCGTTGCGCTCCGGAGAGCAGCTCCGTGCGCTGTTGTACGCGCTCAATGGGCGGCAAAGGCGGTCGTCGCTTACCGCAATTTAGTAGGCAGAAAGCAGTAGGCACTAGGCAGAAAACGAGAACCAGCCGCCATTGGGCGAGTCGCGCGGCAGGTGCGGCATTCGCGGAGTTTTGGTAAAACTGCCGACTGCCTCGTGCCTTCTGCCTACTGCTTTTCACAGAATGTACCGGCTGAGGTCCTGGTCTTTCACAGTCTCTGAGAGCATGGCCTCGACATAACCTGCATCGATCCGCTGTTTCTTTGGTTCCAGGTCTGGTCCTTCGAAACTTATTTCTTCCAAAAGCTTTTCCATTATTGTTTGCAATCTACGAGCGCCAATATTTTCCGTGTGTTCATTTACCCGTGCTGCGAAGTTGGCGATGGAATCTATGGCATCATCGGTGAAATCTATGGTTACGTCTTCGGTAGCCATCATCGCCTGGTATTGTTTGATGAGGGCGTTTTTCGGCTCGGTGAGAATACGCTTGAAGTCCTCAACGGTTAGCGATTCAAGTTCCACCCGAATCGGAAATCGTCCCTGCAGCTCCGGTATAAGGTCCGAAGGTTTCGAGACATGAAAAGCGCCGGCGGCGATAAAAAGAATGTGATCCGTCCTTACCATTCCATAACGCGAGTTGACGGTGGTTCCCTCTACAATGGGCAATATGTCTCGTTGAACGCCTTCCCGCGAGACGTCTGGTCCATGACCCGATTCTCTGCCGGCAATCTTGTCGATCTCATCCAGAAAGATGATGCCCGACGACTCGACCCGCTCGATTGCTGCCCGCGCTACCTGGTCCATGTCTATGAGTCGCTCTTCCTCCTCCTGCATCAGATGCTCCATCGCCTCGTCCACTCGCATTTTTCTTTGTTTGACGCGGCCCTGGAAGAGATTGCCTAACATGTCCTTCATGTTAATACCCATCTCCTCAACGCCCTGCGGACCGGCAAGTTCAATTACAGGAAAACTCTTTTCACGGATCTCGATTTCTACAGGACGGTTATCAAGTTTTCCACTGCGAAGCTGCGTGCGAAGCTTTTCACGAGTGCGCTGAAACTGCTCATCGCGGGAGGTCGACTGAGTAGATTGACTGGACGGATCAACTGTCTTTTCTAAATCTGCGTCTTCAATTGTAGTTGAATCGAAGTCATAAAAAGTCGATGTCGCACGCGGCGGCGGCAGCAGAATATCCAGAACCCTTTCCTCAACATTCAACTCCGCCTTTTCCGCAATCTCGTCAATCTTCTCCTGACGCGTCATGTCCACCGCTATCTCGGTTAGATCGCGAATCATGCTTTCCACGTCGCGTCCCACGTACCCAACTTCCGTGAATTTTGATGCTTCAACCTTGAGGAAGGGAGAATTAGACATGCGCGCTAGCCGGCGAGCGATCTCGGTCTTGCCCACGCCCGTCGAGCCGATCATGATCATGTTTTTAGGCATTACATCTACCGCCATCTCAGGAGCGAGCTTTTGACGGCGAATGCGGTTACGCAAGGCAATCGCAACGGCTCGCTTCGCATTGCGTTGCCCTACTACGTGCTTATCGAGCTCGGCCACAATCTGACGAGGCGTCATATCGTCTAGCCGAACTTGTTCATCTATGTCACCTTCCAAATAAATGACCATTTGAATTTAATAACGTTCCTGAAAACCAAGTACTGCCGTAGCGATGATTCACAACTCCTCCACGACAATATTTTGATTTGAATAAATGCAGATCTCGCCAGAGATCCGCAGAGCCTCAACGGCAATTTCACGAGCCGACAAATCGGTATGCCTGGCAAGGGCCCTGGCAGCGGCTAATGCGTATGAGCCTCCAGAACCAATTGCGAGCACGCCGTCATCTGGCGCGATGACGTCTCCATTGCCGGACAGAAGAAAAGAAGTCTTGTTATCAGCAACAACCAGGAGGGCCTCGAGGTGACGAAGCACCTTGTCAGTCCGCCATTCTTTGCTGAGCTCGATGGAGGCGCGCTCGAGATTTCCGTGATACTGTTCCAGCTTGCTTTCGAACCGTGTCAAAAGCGAAAAAGCGTCCGCTGTAGCGCCCGCAAAACCCGCCAGTATGCTGTCGTTATAGAGGCGGCGAACCTTCTTCGCGTTAGCCTTCATGATAGTTTCGCCCAGCGTGACCTGCCCATCACCCGCGAGTGCGACCTGACCTTCTTTCCGGACAAGCAGCACGGTCGTGCTACGAATGAGACTTCCTCTTTGCATTTTTGGCAAAGGCCACTATAGGAATTCGCTGGAATGCAAGTCAAGCGCGGTATCCC
>JALYXE010000442.1 GCA_030947265.1 Acidobacteriota bacterium | reverse complement strand
ATTATCCCCTGGAACTTTCCGCTTTTGATGGCTGCCTGGAAACTCGCGCCGGCCCTCGCTGCCGGCAATACGATCGTGCTCAAGCCGGCCGAGCAAACCCCAGTCACCGCCATGGAGCTGGGAAAGTTGATCCAGGACGCCGGCTTTCCGGATGGCGTTGTTAACATCGTCCCGGGCTATGGCGAGACCGCCGGTGCGGCGCTGGCTGCGCACCCCGGCATCGACAAGATTGCCTTCACCGGATCAACCGAAGTCGGCAAATTAATTGCCAAAGCCGCAGCAGACAACCTGACAAAAGTCTCACTTGAGCTTGGTGGTAAAGCTCCAAACATCGTGTTTGCTGACGCAGACATTGAGCAAGCAGTGAGCGGCGCAATGATGGGGATCTTCTTCAATCAAGGTCAGGTTTGTTGCGCCGGCTCGCGTCTTTTTGTCCAGGAGGAAGTGAAGGACCAATTTCTCGCCCGACTGAAAGAAAAATCGGCGAAGATTGTTGTCGGCGATCCAATGGACAAAGCCACACACATGGGCCCCCAGGTTTCTCGGGACCAGCTAAACCGAATCAAGAGTTATGTTGAAGTCGCCCAAAAGGAGGGTGCGACGGTTTTGGCGGGAGGTGAATGTCCTACGCTCGAGGGGGCTTTTCAGAATGGATACTTCTTCCAGCCCACAATCTTTTCGGAAGTGAAGAACCAGATGCGCGTGGCGCAGGAAGAAATCTTCGGGCCGGTTGTCTCGGTCATAACATTCCAGAATGAGGAAGACTTGATCAAGCAGGCCAATGAAACTATCTATGGTTTGTCGGCCGGTATCTGGACGCGCGACATTACGCGAGCACATCGTTTTGCTAAAGAAATAAAAGCCGGAGTCATTTGGATCAATACCTTCAACATGTTCAATGCCGCCTCTCCCTTTGGTGGTTACAAACAATCAGGCTATGGCCGGGAAATGGGTAAACATGCCCTCGAAATGTACACGCATGTGAAGAGCGTCTGGGTCGATCTGTCGGGCAAGCCAATCGGCTGGTTTGGTAAATAGCTTTTGATAATGCCGATGGGTTGCAATTTGTAGAAAACGCTTTGTCTGTGGGCGGCATCTCTTAAGTGCCGCAAGGGTTCCCGCCGAGGAAAGGCTTAGATGCGGCGCTCTCCCTCTAGTAAACTTGAATCCAAAAAGGAGACGCGTATGCATTTAGTAAAACGATTCGGGTCAGCATCGCTGATACTTGCGGTGGTGCTGCTGCTAACAGCTTGTCCCAGCGAAACAACAATCTCAAAAATAAACGCCGACCCTGGCCGTTATCGAAATAAAGAGGTGGCCATCGTCGGCAATGTCACAGATAGCTATGGCGTCCTGGGCAACGGCGCCTACGAAATTGACGACGGAACCGGAAGGCTTTGGGTGGTGACGCGGCGTGGTGTTCCTTCGCGCGGGGCCCGCGTGGGCGCCAGGGGCCATGTTTATAATGGCTTCCAGTTTGGAGGTCGTACTTTCGGCACCGTGTTGGAAGAAACCGACCGACGTTCAAAGCAGCGATAAGTTCCAGTTTCAGCTCCGTGATTCCGTCCGCGTATGGACGACAAAGTAAACGCGCAGACGCTCGGCAGTCATGAGATTGTAAACAGTCTTGATCGAGAGTTTGCGCGTTTGCATTTGAGTTCCTGCGGGGTAATTGAGAACACCGCAGTCGAGATTTTGTACACGGTTCCGGAGCGAACGCGTGTCGGTGCTCTGCGCTCGGTTGGCGAAAGCCTCCTGAGATACGCCGCGGCAATCGAGCAGACATTCGGCGGCATAACCGCAAACCTCTGGGATGATCCGTTTGAGTGGACCTTGCCGGAACATCTATCAACGCCTGACAAAGTCGCTGAGCATCTAGCCGAAGTCGAAAAAACGCGCAAAAGAGCGTTCAGCAGTTTCGATGACGATGCCTGCCTTCTGAAGCATGTGACGATGCCAACCGGTGAGCCGCGTCCTTTAGTCGGCTTACTGCTGGAGACTCTAGTCCGCGCGGCTGATTATCAAGCTCAAGCGCTGGTGGCCCTCAAAATTCTTTCTCATATTAGCCCGCCCGGGTTTATTATCTAGCTCAGTTTTCGTTGGCAACGTGAGGGTTCTCGGAATGTATTGTCCACAATGCGGACAGCAACAGGTCTCCGATGCAATAAGATTCTGCTCCAAGTGCGGGTTTCTTTTGGAAGGGGTAACCGTGGTGCTGGCATCCGGAGGAATGCTACCGGCGCGCTACGTTCAGCCTGGAAATCAACAGCTTTCGCCGCGGAGCAAGGGAGTACGGCAGGGCGCCATGTTAATGCTAAGCACGCTTCTCCTTGTGCCCCTCGTGTCGATCATCACTGTCAACTTTTTGGGGAACCCGGAAGTCATTATTCCCATCACCGCAATATTCTGTTTCGTGGGTGGACTGCTACGGATCCTTTACGCTGTTTTAATGGAAGACGCCGTTGCCCAAATGGACACTAACCAAATGGGCGCCTACACTCAGCCAGCTGTTCCTCACATCGCCCATTCGGCCCGCAATGCGGC
>JALYXE010000431.1 GCA_030947265.1 Acidobacteriota bacterium | reverse complement strand
CGGGGTCCCCGCGCGGGCAGCCCGCGTGGGGTGGTAGACGGTAGGAACACTAAGCGTTGCGAGAATTAACAAAACGCGTAGAAAAGTTCGCTGCATTAGCTTCGTCCTCCACTGATATTTTTCAGATCCAAAGCAGAGCCTTCTAAGTGAAATCGGAGCCGAAGTCAATCCTTTTCTGCGTGCTGGGTGAGTTGAGTTGATTGAAAGGTCAGGCGAGCGAGCGTCTCGTATCCGTTTACAAGCAGGGAATGGCGACCCTTTGGAACCAGACAGTGCGGCTGGTTTAAAGCGCCAAAGGCGCGAAATGTAACAGCCTGGCCCAACGGGCCAGGGATCGGAAGACAAAAGAGTTTCCTTGAGCGCTGTAGGCGCGAAATAATCTGTTGGCTTTGGTCTGAACTCCAGATTGTTTGAAGACCACGTTTTATTCCGCGCCTTCAGCGCTTGCAGGATTCCAGGTTAACCCTATCCTGGGCCGTTGGCCCAGGCTGTTACATTTCGCGCCTTTGGCGCTTCAAACGAACCCAATCTCTAAAGGTGAGGTGGAAGGTCTCGGTAGTGAACACTTTCCCGCTCATCTACCAATCAACTTCATCAGACGAAACAACGGGTAACTGACAGCCAGCAGCGCCATGGCGTAGATGCTGTTTCGTGTATCGCTTGCTATTGCTCCCGCCAGGAATAGAACTGATCCAAGCAGGGCCAACGCAGTGGTCCAGGGGTAGCCCCACGCGCGATAAGGCCTGTCCTTTTTTGGCTCGCGGCGGCGTAATACAAACACGGAAATGAAAGAAAGCGTGTAATTCGCGACAAAGAAGAACGCCAATACTGTGATGACCTTGTCGAAAGTTTGCCCGAAGACAATAAACAGTAAAGCTATGGCCGCACTCGTGAACAAAGCGACAGTGGGAGTGCCGCCTTTGTTAACAGTAGCAGCTTGTTTGGCAAAGAGTCCGTCACGACTAATCGCGAACAGCACGCGTGTGGCCATCAGATGATAAGCGTTGATGGCGCTGAGCATTGAAAGGATGGTTAAAGATCGGAAGACGGTATCGCCGTGGCGTCCAAAAATTACCTGTGCTGCCATGCCGGCGGCAAAGTCTTGTCCCGCGATTTTCGAAATCGGCAGAACGTACAGCAACGCGAGATTTACCAGCAGGTAGATAACAATCACCAGGAGAACTCCGCCAAACATTGATCGCGGAATGTCGCGTCCGGGATGCGTTATCTCTTCAGAGAAATAAACTACGCCGTTCCAGCCATCATAGGTGTAGATAACGGATTGCAGTGATAAAACCAGAGCGACAAGCAAGGCAAATCCCGCCGGCGCGTCTCGTGTCGCTGTGGGTGCTAACGAACCCTGCCCGCCCAGAAGAAATGCGGCAGCGATAAGTACGAGGAAAGCAATAGCCTTGAGTAAGCTCGTAAGGTTTTGGGCGGTGCTGCCCCAGATGATTCCGCGCCATTGCAAGATAGCGAAAACAATGGCCACGGTAGCGGCGCTAACTAGTGCTTTCCCATTAAGGAAGGGGAAGAGGGGCCCTGCGAATTCGCCAATTAGAAGTGAAACCGCGGCAGCAGAACCACAGGTAGAGATCCAATCGCTCCATCCCACTATGAAGCCGGCATACTCCCCCAGGGCATATCGAGCAAACACGTATTGCCCACCTGATCGGGGAATCATTGCGCCAAGTTCTGCTAAAGATATAGCGCCGAGCAATGCGTAGAAGCCACCAAGAACCCATACACCAAGAAACAGCCCTGGATGAGGCAAATGTAGAGCGATGGCACCTGGCGCGCGAAAGATTCCCGCCCCAATCGTGTTGCCTATGATTACAGCGAGTCCAAAGCCGACGCCCAAAACGCGCAGCAATCGACCACGCCGATCCGTAGTTGATGTATTCTCAGTCAGGTTAACCCCCCTTCCCAATAGGGATGTATGCTTAACTTTCCGTGTCAGTCAAGGGTGCAGTTCAGGTTCCGTCATCCACTCAACTGTGATCAGCTCAAGGTCGGGAAGGGGGCATGCCCCCGCTCTTCGTCAGTTTCTTTTGTCATAGGTTCTCCAACCCAACTCTCCTGCAATCTTTATGATCAATCGCCATCGATTTTGAGATATATTAGGCAATCCCCAGAGTTCTCTACGCAGTTCTCAAAGGAGCTCGTCTCATGAAAAGGCGCACGCAGTCTTTTTTGGCTATTTTTCTATTCACTGCTCTTTTGGCCGCCGGAGCGCTGGCCCAGAGCGGAGTAATCGTTCCCGCTGATAATCTTGTCTCTCAAGGCATCACTCCGATTCCCGCCTCAATAGTTGAGGACGTCAGGCGGTATACCGAATTCCGCGCGGCCAGCCTGTCGAGTTGGCATCCTACACGACGCGAAATGCTTATCAGCACCCGATTTGGCGATACTAACCAGGTGCACCTGGTTAAATTTCCCGGTGGTGATCGCCGCCAAATAACGTTTTTTCCTGAAAGAGCGGGAGGCGCTTCTTACCAGCCAACCACGGGCGACTATTTCATTTTTGATCGAGACGTGGGCGGAAACGAATTTTTCCAATTGTATCGCTACGACCTGAAAGATGGCACAGTGACCCTCCTTACAGACGGTAAATCACGAAACACTGGCGCGACGTGGTCAAACGCAGGAGATCGGCTGGTCTATAGCTCGACGCGACGCAATGGTCGCGACGCCGACCAGTACATCATTAACCCGGCCGATCCTAAGACGGATCGCTTGCTGCTTCAGCTCGATGGTGGAGGATGGGGAACTGGTGATTGGTCGCCTGACGACAAGAAGCTGTTGCTTTTCGAATTTATTTCAGCAAATGAAAGTTATCTGTGGATCGTTGATGTGGCCACCGGCCAGAAGACTTTATTCACGCCTAAAGGTGGAGATACGAAGATTGCGTACGCTGCCGGCGGCTTCAGCAAAGACGGAAGAGGACTTTACGTCACAACTGACAAGGACTCCGAATTTCAGCGGCTCGCTTATATTGACCTGGCGACAAAGCAGTACACATATCTGACGGATCACATCAAGTGGGACGTTGACGAATTTGCTCTCTCCAACGATGGGCGCAGCATAGCGTTCGTAACAAACGAAGACGGCATCAGCCGCCTCCATCTGCTGGATACGAAAAGCCGCAAGGAACGAGCCGTCCCCGACTTGCCGGTTGGCATAATTGGAGGCCTGGAATGGCACAAAAACTCTCGTGACCTCGGGTTCATCATGAATTCCGCACGTTCGCCTGTGGATGTGTATTCGCTGGACACGCGGACGGGAAAGGTTGATCGCTGGACAGAAAGTGAAACGGGCGGACTAAATACCTCAGCGTTTTCTGAGGCTAAGCTGGTTCGTTGGAAGAGTTTTGACGACCGCACGATGTCCGGCTTCCTCTACATGCCACCCGCGCGGTTCAGCGGTCCGCGACCCGTTATGATAAACATTCACGGTGGGCCAGAGGGACAGTCGCGCCCCTCTTTTCTTGGCCGAAGTAACTACTATTTGAATGAACTTGGCGTAGCAATACTCTACCCGAATGTCCGTGGCTCATCTGGATACGGCAAGACATTTCTTAAATTGGACAACGGATTTCTCCGCGAGGATTCATATAAAGACATCGGAGCGCTTTTGGATTGGATCAAGACGCAACCGCTTCTTGACGCCAATCGTGTAATGGTGACGGGAGGTTCCTATGGAGGCCACATGACGTTTGCGGTCGCCACCCGTTACGACGATCGCATCCGCGCGACGTTACCCGTCGTAGGTATTTCCAATCTCGTCTCATTTTTGGAGCGCACTGAGTCGTATCGGCGCGATTTGCGCAGGGCGGAATATGGCGACGAGCGGGATCCAAAGATGCGTGAGTTCATGCTGCGTACTGCTCCTTTAAATAATGCCAGGAAAATTACCAAGCCGATCTTCATCGTTGCGGGTGGCAACGATCCGCGCGTACCGCTGAATGAGGCTGAGCAGATGGTCAAGACGGTGCGGCAAAACAACAAGCAGGTGTGGTACTTGATGGCGAAAGACGAAGGTCACGGCTTCGTCAAAAAGAAGAATCAGGACTTTCAGTTTTACGCTACCGTGATGTTTATTAAGGAATACCTGCTGAAGTAGACAATGGCTCCGGAAAAACAGAACCGCCCGCTACTGAGACTGTGTGAACACTCAGCGATTCAAAAGGAGTGCTCAAGCCACCCTTCCTTACCTGCAAATTACCCCGGCTTGATCGGTTTGCGCTCAGCTTATCTTTTCCAACGCCGCGTTCAGATCGGCATGAAGCAGGCGATGAAACAAATGTTCGCCTGCTTCACGACGTACCGATAACCGCCCCGCATTGTAAGCTCGCGAACGCAATCCCCGCTGGACTGATTTACATATAGCGACATCCTCATCCTGAATGCGCTGGCCCACTTCAATACTGGCCCGGTTGCGCTCGGCCGCGGCAGCGGAAACATCCGGAAAGTAGAAATCAAAAATAACTTCGGTCTTGTCCACGCCAAGAGGAATTACAAGATTCGTGTCCATAACTCCCTGATACCAGTTGATCATGAAGTTTGGATAGATCCAGTAGTAAAGGGCGCGTTCGCCTTTGCGCACCGCGCCAGTCTCCGGCTCAGCCCCTTCGTTAACTAAGGGACTCCACTGCAGGCAGAAGTGCTCGCCATTTTCGATCGTGTACTTACTGTAGTTGAGCACGCTGTCGAGTCCTTTGTGCAAATGCGGCACGTGATAGCCGCCGTCAAGATAGTTGTCGACGAATACTTTCCAGTTGCAATCAAAGCTGTAGTGGCGCCGCTCCAGCCAGTGAAGATTTTCCAAACTGAGCAGGCGCGCTTTGTTAATTAAGTCGGCGCCGAGGAAATCTTCAAGGGGGGCGCGCGCATCTTGCGCGTGATCGATTACCGGAGAGACACCCGTGTCACTGCCTTTCAATCTGGCAAATACCCACTTCTCCCAGATGGCTATTTCGATCGGCACGAGACTGTTGGCCGAGCGCTCGAAGTTGCAGACACCGGAGAAGTCCGGGGTGCCCTTTAGCTCACCTTCGAGCGAATATGTCCAACCATGATACGGACAGCGAAGTTGGTTTGCCTGGCCTTCCGGCTCCGTCATGACGGCGGCAGCGTGGTGGCGGCAGACGTTGAAGAACCCACGCAGCAGCCAGTCGCTACCGCGAACCACAACGACTGGTTCCCCTGCAATCTCGCCGGTTACGTATCGACCGCGTTCGTTTAATTGGTCCACTCGACAAACCATCTGCCACGATCCGGCAAATACGGTTTGCAGTTCGAGCTCATAGATACGCTGGTCGGTATACCAGAGTGCGGGAATCGTCCACGCCTGATCGAGGGACGCGTTTGAGTCGTAACTATCCACAATCTCTTTGAGGCTTGTTTTCATCCCGTTGGAGTCTTGAAGTATCGGTAGTCAATTACACCGAGGAAGTCTCTCAGGTTGGGAAGAAGGGGGCATGCCCCCGCTGCCGGTTGAATAGACCGTCTCATTTTGGGCATGCCAAACAAACCCAACCAGAG
>JALYXE010000394.1 GCA_030947265.1 Acidobacteriota bacterium | reverse complement strand
ATTCACACGCTTGCGCTTATTATCTTTGGTGAGCAGGATGATTGAGTCGCCGTCAATAACTTTGATTACATTACCTTCGACTGACATCCAAAGCATGCTCTCAACTAAAGGGCTCCCGCATTCGACCTCGTGCTCGAACGTCAAGGAGGGCATCTGCTTTTGTCCATCACTAGATTGAGCCTTAATGCAGAGGGGCAACGAAAAGAGAAGCCAGACTGGGAGGACTAACGTTTTCATATCCGCAACCATCATCAAAAGAAGCAATATAACGCTGGCCTTCAGCTGCGGCGCGCGATTAGCATCCAAGCTGGAAGGAAAAGAATTACTTGAAAAGCATGCTATCGCGCCGTCAGCTGCAAGGCTTTGTTATGCTGCCCGTAATTTGCAGGCTCTCTTGGGCGATTTATTTTTTGACATCCCAAACACCGAGCACCTCTGAATCGACATTCGCCCTACTTTCTGTCTGCTTTTTATTAAAGTCGGGATCTCCGGGCTTCGTCGTCTTGAAAATATCTATCCGTTCCCGGAAACGACGCTCATATCCGCCCGGCGTGACCGTCAATATAAATCTGACCGGATTTTTGCTGAAATTTCCCTGCCCATGAGGCGTTCCTCGCGGAACCATAACATAGGAACCGGCGGGAAATTCAGAGACTTTGTCGTTCATCTTGATGGTCAAGGTCCCTTCCAGCACATAAAACGTTTCCTCTGTATGATTGTGCCGGTGCCAGGTCGTTTTGTAGCCGGGCAGTTCCGTATTTTCCATAACCGCAAAAGCACCATTTGTCTCTTCGCTGGAAGCGATGAATTTAATTTTTCCCGCATCGTAGGAAAAGGCTTCGAGTTTATTGGTGTCGACGGCAACAATTTTAGGTTTGTTGTTATCTTGCCCGGGTAGACTCTTTTCAGTCTTTGTTTGAGTTTCTGAAACTCGTTCAAAGCTGAAGAAAAGCGCGAAAACAAGAAGCACGAACAAAAGTATTTTCTTCACAATATACCTCCCCAAACTTTTCTAAATCTTAAATACGTTACTATGCGCAATTATGCATCGCACGGCGAAGCCGCCCAACGCTGGCCTTCAGCTGCGGCGCGCGATCAGCATTCGAGCTGATTGGAAAAGCCTACTTGAGAAGCATGCTATCGCGCCGTCAGCTGCAAGGCTTTGTTGGATTGCGCCGTTGTTGGCACCAAGAGACATCAGGGGGCTGCCTGCCAAAATTTCAATTCGTAATAGATATCCGCGAGATTGGATTCGTTACTATTACGCACGCCTGAAAACTTGAAAAGCGGCTGTTCGCAATTGGTACCAGACATGTAACCAAAGCTTCCTATTCTTGTCGGCCCAGTAGTAACGTCACTGGAGTAGCCAACAGTTGTCGCAATACGGACGTCTGGATTTGCCGATCTCCAACGAATCATGAATACCCCATCACTACAATGATTCATTGTGTTTGGAAAATCCGGTATTCCGTCCCATCCATTTCCTTCGAAAACGCGAATTGACCCCGTCGAATCAAAACTCCTTCCCCAAAAATCTCTGCCGTTCTGAGATCTAAATCCATTCAATAGGTGAGGAAAGGACTGAGTGGCTTCACTAGATGTGGATATGTAAACGCCTAGCTTCTTCGGCCAAGAGGCTCGTGCCGGTCGAGGCGATGATATTCCCACGCCGAAAATCGTCACGAGAATTAACAAGCTAGAACAAATTACAACTGCCAGCCGGGTGCGGCCTTTTTTCGATTGAAGCATGATTGGCAATCTCCTTCTCGGGGGAACGCAAGCAATCCAACGCCTGCCTTCAGCTGCGGTGCGCGAGCAGCATTCAAGCTAAAGGAAAGAGATTACTTGAGAAACATGCTCTCGCGCCGTCAGCTGCAAGGCTTTGTTCGGCGCCGGTCGCCAAGACCTCACTTGATGCGGCCATTTAGAGCCAACAGGCGGGTGACAAGATTTTCTCCGATCACTTGGTACTCACGACTGCTGAGCTTCATCTGATCTAAATCTTCATCACTGTACTCACGCCAGGTGTAAAAGCTGCTGAATGACCACTCTATTGGATTGAGCGAAGAATCACCTTTGACATCATCGAAAATTAGTTTTGAGTTGCCTTTGTCAGTCGTCCGAAGGCATACCACAACTCCATTCTTAGGTCGAATTGCATCATCAACATCCGCCATCTTTAATCACCCTTCTACCAGGCACCGAACGCCGGCCTTCAGCTGCGGCGCGCGATCAGCATTCAAGCTGAGGGACAAAGACTATTTGAGAAACATGCTATCGCGCCGTCAGCTGCAAGGCTTTGTTAGACCGCCGTTGAATTAACGGGACTTTGTTTTCCGTCACGAACGTCCGAACAAGTTCTACGCACTCGGGTGATTCAAAAGCTGAAAAAGGCATCCAATGAAAGAGCTTTTCAAGGGGATAGAAAAGAAATCCGTCACTTGCTTCAACAACCTTCAAGAAACCCTTCCATTGTATAGTGGCCTCTCCTAAGGCACTTTGGGTTTTTATTTCTTTCTTCGAGAATTCCCACTCAACTTCCATATCGGCGTCAGGGCGCTTCCCGAAACGCCGCCTCCACGACCAAGCATTCACTTGGTCAAACATCAACAAATAAAAGCAGAAGCTGACCAGGAGCAGCAAAGCCCAGGGAGGAGCTGATGTGGAGGGAACCAGGATCCACGCCAAAAGCACAACGCCTATAAAGGACAAGAGGACGATAGAAAAGATCTTCATCATCAAAATAACCCCACGGCGCAATTTGGTCGCCTGATGGTGTCGCATTGCAATCGTGAGTTGCTCGCGTGTCCAGCGGTATTTCGCTTTGCAGGTTTCCGGCATACGAAGTGTTACGAAGCGGTCTAACTATATATATTATCCCGCTAGCGCTTGATAATCACTATGCCGCGGTATTATCCTCCTCTCGCTTGATAATACCGCTAACGTAACGTTATCAAGCAACCCACCCTCTTTACTCCAGACTATAAGGCACAATTCATGTCTTCTACTCGCCTTCTCGACCGGGTCAGAGCTACGGCACGGCTTCGGCATTTAAGTCTCAGGACCGAAAAAGCTTACGTGCAACAGATCAAACGCTTCATCATTTTTCACGGGAAAAAGCACCCGAGCGAAATGAATGAAGACCATATCAGGGCTTATCTCTCGCACCTCGCGGTGGAGAAGAATGTCGCAGCCTCGACCCAGAACGTTGCGCTGGCCGGATTGCTCTTTCTCTATCGAGATGTTTTGAAAACCAGGTTAGATCGAATTGAGGACGTCGAAAGAGCGCGAGTCAGCAGGCACATGCCGGTGGTACTAACGCGCCCAGAAGTAACTTCCGTGCTGCGGAGCCTTCCAGGGGTATCTTATCTGGCTGCGGCACTAATGTACGGCTCGGGTCTTCGCCTGATGGAGTGTCTGCGGCTAAGGGTCAAGGACCTGGATTTTTCTTATAATCAGGTTCTGGTTCGGGCCGGTAAAGGTAATAGGGACCGTGTCACACCCCTGCCGGCGAGGCTCAGGGAGCCGCTTAGAAAACAACTGATGAAAGTAAAGATTATTCATCAGCAAGATCTACAGGATGGATTCGGGGAAGTTGCCTTGCCTTACGCGCTCGAACGAAAGCTATCAGCGGCGCCACGTGATTGGGCTTGGCAATATCTATTCCCCGCTGGCAAGAGATCAGTGGATCCACGCACGGGTGCTGAGCGTCGTCATCATCTTCATGAAAGCGTTATCGTTCTTAACAGGGGCAGCAGAGGTGTTCGGAGTCCGTTGGATCAATGACAAGTGATGAGTGATGGCACGGAGTGATGAGTAATGAGTGATGCGTGACGCGCGGTAAGGATGAGCTGCTTAGGCCGGCAGGCGGACAGTGAATATCGCACCACTACCCGGTGCGTTGGAAGCCGTTAACGTGCCGCCGTGCTGGGTGATGACGCGGTGAGCAAGTGCTAGTCCAACGCCGTGGCCCGTTGCTTTGGTTGTGAAGAAGGGAATGAAGATGCGTTGAAGATCAGAAGCGGGAATTCCTTCGCCGCTATCTTTGACTACAACAATGGCCCAGTCCTTACCAGCCTTATCTCGCTCTGTGGAAGTATCAATTTCGACGCGGCGTTCACTCTTGTCCACGGGAATTGCTTCAGCGGCGTTGCGAATAAGATTGAGCAGCGCCTGCCGCAACATTCGTTCGTCGGCCGGAATTATCACCAATTGATTCTTTTGGTTCGCATCGTCGCTGTCGACCGATGATAACGAGTCGAGCACCCCACCGGGGCTGCCGGCTGTGCCCCGCCCGTCCGCGTTTCCACTGGCAGACGGGATATCTACGTTCCCAGTTTTCGAGACGGCTTTATTGAGTCCCCACCCGCTACCGCAGGTGTTACTGACAGGGTTCGCGGCGACCAGCAGTTCGACTTGTCGCTCGGCGAAGAGTGGACCAAGCTCGTCAGCGCATTCGGTAATCAGTTCGGAAACAGAAACCTCGTCGAGTTGCAGCGGTTGAGGCCGAGCAAAGTTTAGAAATGACGTAACCATCTCGGAAAGGTTGCGCACTTCATTCAACAGTGATGATGTCGTACCTCGAGCGTCTTCATCCAACGGCAGAGTCTGCAAGAGCTGCACGTATCCATGAAGCGCAGCAATCGCGTTTTTGAATTCGTGGGCCAAACCAGCCGACATCTCGCCCAGGTTCTCTAAATTCTTTTTCAGAGCTACCTGCTCGCGCAGTTGGGTGACCTCAGTAATATCCGTCAACAGACAGAGAGCACCCCGTTGGCCTCCGTCAGTTGAAAGATCGATGGGGGCTACTGTGGCCCCAATCCGCCGCGGTAAGTGTTCAGAAGTCACCGCCTCGATTTCTTCGCGACGATACAGCCTACCCGTTTGCAAACATTGCTCGACCATCTTCGCCAGTTGGGGGATGTTCTGCAAAACCACGGCCGCGGGCTGGCCGAGAGAGGCGCGGTCTACATTAAGAAGAGCGCGGCCTGGCGCATTGATGACCATTGAGCGTCCACTGCCGTCGAATGCGATAAGTCCCGAGGGCACGCTGGCCACGATTCGCTCACTGAATTTCTCGGCGGAATCAGCGCGCTTGCTGGCCTGCGTGCTCAGTTGTTCAAGCGCGTTTCGTTGTTCCTGAAGTTGTCCTACAACCGACTGAAATGTTTCCAGAACAAACTCCGACTCATCTTGCGACTTCGGGGCCTGGGACTGAATAGAAGCTTTTTCGGCCTCTCCCACGAGTTGGCGGTAAGGGCGCAACACCCAGCGAAGGACCAAAAGAATACATACCAGGCTGCCGAGAAGAATGGCCACGAAGGCGGCGAGCAGAAGGGGCCCCCGCGTAGCCGGTGTGGTGGGCCAGACCAGATAAAGTAAGACAGCGAAGAACGTTGCCAGCAGGAAGAAGCCGGTCAGCAGCGAGAGTCCGAATTGATAGCGGTTTCCGTAACGAACCATACGATTTTAGATTTCGGATTGCGGAGTGCTGATTTCCATAACAGGTCTTTGGCCTTTGGTTTTAGGTCATTAACTCATTCGAAAGCTGGGTAGTGCTTAATTTCAGTTTCTCTGTGTAACCACAGTGGACTCTGCGCCTTCTCTGCGCCTTTGTGGTAAACAATCGTTAGTAAGATTCACCACAGAGACGCAGAGAACACAGAGGACGCACAGAGATTAGTTCAAACCTAAACACTATCGAAAGCTGATGCAAAAATCACTCCAAGAAACCAGTCGGAAGAAATGATAAAAGGCCAAAGTCCAAAGACCATTCAGCGGAGGCTGGATTCGATCTGCCAGATTCTGTTTCAATCCGCACGCCGCAATCAGAGAAACTGCCCTGCATACCACTCGACGAGACGTGATCCGAAAAGCAGCGCGGCAACGGCGCCAATTCCGAGGAACACCCCAAAGGGCAGGAGCATCTGCATGTTGCGTTTACCTTGTCCGATCATCAATCCGATGCCGATAAGCGAGCCGGATAATACACCCAGGAAGATGTTTAGAATCGTGAGACGCCAACCGAGATAGGCACCCACCATAAACATCATCTTTACGTCGCCCAAACCCATCGCTTCGACGCCGCGTAGTTTTTCCCAGGTCCAACCCATCGACCACAACGAGCCGCCACCAACCAACGCTCCGATGAGCGCACCAGCCAGCGAGGCTGCCCAAAGCGGCATTCCCGCGAGCACTCCATTCAGAAGCATGTTGAGATCATCGAAGTATGGGCGGCCCATCAGGTAGGGAAGTGCCAGGCGAGCTACGATGGCGAAGACCATCCCCGGATAAGTAATCGTATTTGGCAGAATCATGTGTTCGGCATCGATAAAGACTAAGGCCGTAATGGCGGTGACGAACACCAGATCGAAAGGCAGCGCGAATGTCAGACCATCGCGCCACGCGACTGCGACCCAAAGCAAGGCCGTCAACGCCTCAACCGCCGGATAACGCGCCGAAATGTGCGCCTTGCACGATCTGCACCGTCCGCGGAGAGCGAGGTAACTCAGCACTGGCACGTTATCGTAGAAAGCAATTACTGCCCCGCACGAGGGACAGCGAGAACTCGGAAGAACAATCGACTCCTCACGCGGCAGCCGGTGGATCACTACGTTCAAGAAGCTGCCAATAATCGCGCCAAAGAGTGCGACGACGACGTAAATGAAGGGAAGAGAAATCGGATACAGGTCAGGGAGGAGCGCTGTCAGCGAAAGATGCATACCAAAGGCATTGTAGCAGTGGGGAGTGGGCAGTGGGGAGTGGGGAGTGGGCAGTAGGCGGTGGGCAGTGTGCAGCAAGCAGTAAGCAGTAAGCAGTGAGCAGTAAGCAGTGAGCAGTGAGCAGTGGAACGTTACGTTGTTCCTAAGTTCATCTCTTCGAAGCGTAGCGTCGGTATCAATCTAGACCCGGCTTTTTAAAGCCGGGAAAACGGGACCACGGAGTCATCGTCGTGGCGTCAGCGAGGGTGAAGATGCGTCATTGTTCAACCGTCGCTAACGCGACGAGGATTTGCTTGTTTGACCTAATCCAGGCCTTGAAAGGCCGGGCTAAATTCATACCGACGCTACGCGTCGAAGAGATGAACTGGGGAACACGGGCTCTGGAAACCGTGGAAAAACAAACTGCGTTTTCCACCGTTCCCACAGCCACTACTGCTGCTGACAAATCAAGATAACAAGCAGCCGACCCTAAACCACAGACGATCGTTTACACAAAATATTTGACGCTACCGGGAACTGATTGCTGAACCCGGTTTGCTGACCCTGACTTTTTACTGACTTCTTACAGCTCACTGCTCACTGCCCACTGCCCACTGCTCACTGCCCACTGCTCACTGCTCACTATTCTACTGAGTCGGCGTGTCAACAATGATGTTGTTGGCCCTCAGCGTCGTAGAGGTAGCGCGTTGCAGATCGGCCAGCGCTTTGTTGTAGTCAGTCTCGGCGCGCAGTTCCGCATTGCGTGCGTTCGTCAGAGCGTTTTCGCGCTGAAACAGTATGAAGGTAGTAGAACGCCCGACTTGATAGAGTCGTTGTTCGCCTTCGAGCTGCAACTGGGCGTTTGCGAGAGCGTCGCGCGCCGCCAGCACGCGCCGTCGGGCGGTTTCTACAGATTGGGCCGCGTTACGGACATCAACTTCGATTACCTGGTCCTGCGAGCGCATCGACGCTTCCAGCTGCTCTTTTTGAATGTTTGCTCCGGCCAGGTTGGCTTTGGCGGTGCGGTTATGCAAGGGAAAAGATAAGGCCACGCCGACGACTACGTTTCGCGTGCCGAAACCGAATAAGTTACCGAGCATCCTGCTGTTGCCGCCGATTAGATTAGCAGGTGGCAGAATGGGCTCACCGGTTGTGGGATCGATTCGCGTCAGAGGGCTGCCGGCCAATCCCGTGGTTGCCAGCGTTGATTGGATATCGATCTGCGGCCGTGTCTGGTTTCTGAAGTATTGAAGGTCGATCCCGTTGATATCGTTTTGCAATCTCAGCCGGCGTAGCTCAGGCCTGTTTTCGTGCGCCTCTTTCAAGGCGTCATTCAGGTTCACCGGGGCCGCATCGAATTTCGGCGTGTCCGTCGGAGTAATCTGTGCCGACCATTCCGGAGCGGTAGAGTCTTTCACCAGCAGTTGCTTCAGATTGTTCTCTGCGATTGAAACGTTTTGCACCGAAAGCAATAGGGTTGATTCACGATTCGCCAGCTCGGTTTGTACTTCCGCCCGATCGAGTGGCGCCTTGGTCCCCACCGAGATTTGTG
>JALYXE010000391.1 GCA_030947265.1 Acidobacteriota bacterium | reverse complement strand
GGCGCGCTGGCTCTGTAAAAACCCAAAATTTCTGATTCTCGATGAACCCACGCGCGGGATCGATATCGGCGCCAAAGGAGAAATTCAGTCTTTAATTAACGAGCTCGCCGCTTCAGGCTTGGGCGTGCTGATGATTTCCTCAGAACTGGAAGAGTTGGTGGAGGGCAGCGCCCGCGTAGTTGTAATGCGCGATGGCCAATGCGTTGCGGAACTGCAAGGCGCGGAGATCTCACAAAATTCCATTATTCACGCCATGGCAGAAGGCAGCGCAGCAGACGACAACACCAGTCAGGTACAAAACTAGACGGCTTATCACCGGCTGATCAATCGCCAGTCAGTGGGAGAGCGACAAGATGGCTGATGCATCCAGCGCAGATCGCGTGGGAGGGGGCAGATTACCGACGAGGGCGGGACTTGCTTCCTACGCCCCTACTTATGGCGCCCTGGTGGCACTTTTAGTGTTGCTCGCGGCCAATGCCATCTTCACGCCAAACTTTTTCGATCCAAACAATTTTCGGAACATCCTGCTCCAGGTTTCGCCAACGGTGCTGGTCGCGGTGGGTATGACCTTTGTCATCGCCACCGGGGGAATTGATCTTTCGGTTGGCTCTATCATGGCCATCGCTTCGGCGACGGCGGCGGTGTCGCTCGATCGGGGCGTTGTATTCGCAATCATGGTCGGGCTTATCGCAGCGCTCAGCGTCGGCAGTTTAAACGGTGCGCTAATTTCTGGTTTTCGAATTCAACCAATTATCGTCACGCTGGCCTTACTTATTACTGGGCGTGGGGTGGCGCAGGTCATCAGCAAGGGTGGCCAGCTAATTCCCTTCACCAACCCCAAGTTTGAGTATCTCGGTAAGGGATACGTTGGTCCAGTGCCGGTTCAGATCGTGGTGATGGTGTTCGTAGTAATCGCGGGCATATTTGTTCTGCGCATGACCAGCTTTGGTCGTTACGTTGCGGCTATTGGCGGAAACGAAGCAGCTGCCAGGCTTGCAGGTGTCCGGGTTCGTCGCACAAAAACAGCCGTTTACGCAATCAGTGGCCTGCTTGCAGGTATCGCCGGTCTGATTGAGACTGCGCGCCTGGGTGCCAGCGATGCACAGAAGGTTGGTCTGAATATCGAGCTGGACGCAATTGCCGCCGTAGTTGTGGGGGGCACACCGTTGACGGGCGGGAGGGCAACGGTAGTTGGCACTCTGATTGGAGCACTCATCATGCAGGTGATTACCACAAGCTTCAATATGAACGGAATCAGCTTTTCGTGGGCACTGGTAATCAAGGCGGCGATCATCATTGTGGCGGTTTACATTCAGAGGCCGAAGCTTGCATGACGGTGGCTGTCTCAAGCTCCTGCCAGGAAAGTTCAACAAGCATAAAGCCGGCGTGCACCGCCAAAGGCGCCAAAGTAATAGTCTCGCACCCAGCCGAGCTGCTCGGCTGGGGACCCCGCCCCGGCCCAACGAGGCTGTGTGAAAACCAGAAGGGCGTACGGTAATTTGCAGGTTAGGAAGGGTGGCATGCCCCCGCTGGAGCGCCAACGGCGCGACTGGTTGGGTACTGTTTCAACGGGATATCCACTAAGAAGGGAAAATGGCTTTTAAGTGGAAAATCTCTCAAACTTGATCGGTTGTGCTGTAACTTAAAAGCTGAAGTAATCAGTCGCGCCGTTGGCGCTCCAGCGGGGGCATGCCACCCTTCCTAACCTGCAAATTGGCAGGGCTTGAGCCATCCTTATGGATGGCTGAGTTTTCATACAGTCTCGCCGCTCCACAGCGGGGTCACCAGCCGAGCAGCTCGACCGGGGTGCGAGACTGTTACATTTCGTGCCTTTCGCGCTCGCTGAGTTTTATGCTTCAGCAGGCTCTGAAGGCTCGTTGAAATGATTCAAGGATTAATGCAAAGGAGGGACACTAGCCTGAGACTAAGCAAGTTGAATTCATTTACTAGAGGACGCTGTTGCCGGGTTCGGTTCTCAGCGTGTTCGCTCTACTTAACGGCTCTATCGCTAAGTCTGCTTGCTTTCGTTGTTGGCGGTGCGTATCAGCGTCCAACAACTTACACCAATCCGGTAATAGCCGGCGACTTTCCCGATCCTTCAGTGATCCGCGTTGGGCAAGAATACTGGGCCACAGCAACCAGCGGTGGCTGGGCGCCTCACTTACCTATTCTCCGCTCGCGCAATCTGGTGAACTGGGAGGTCGTCGGGGCGGTGTTTATGAAAGCCCCCGCGTGGGCCAAGGGTGACTTCTGGGCGCCTGAGCTGAGCGAAGACCGGGGTCGCTTTTACGTCTACTACGCAGCGCGAAGGAACGATGGTCCAGGAAAAAAAGGAACGCTCTGCGTGGCCGTTGCCACTTCAAACGCGCCGGATGGCCTTTACACTGATCACGGCCCGCTTGTCTGCCAGGACATCGGCTCAATTGACCCGATGACTGTTCGCGACGAGAAGAACCAGCGCTACCTGATCTGGAAAGAGGATGGAAACGACCGAAATCAGCCCACTCCTATCTGGGCTCAACCACTATCCGAAGATGGTTTGAAACTAACCGGAAAACGCAGGGAGATCCTGCGCAATAACTCAGGTTGGGAAGGACCTGTTGTAGAAGGATCCTACATCCTGAGGCACGGTGATTGGTTCTATCATTTCTATTCCGGGAATGCCTGTTGCGGTCGGCGCTGCAATTATGCGCTGGGCGTAGCGCGCTCACGGAGATTGCTGGGCCCCTGGGAAAAAAATCCTGTTAATCCTATTCTATCTGCCAATGACACCTGGCAATGCCCGGGACACGGCAGCATTGTTACGGCTCCCGATGGGCGCACTTTCCTGCTTTACCACTCTTATCGCCGGCGTGTCGATGCTTTCAATGTTGGTCGCGAGGCTTTGCTTGATGAGGTCAAGTGGAAGCCCGATGGATGGCCCATCATAAATAATGGCAATGGTCCCAGCACCCTTGCCGCCTCGCCCATTGAAGTTACGCAAGGAAACCGAACCGCGTTTCTGGACGAGTTCCGATTGACTGAGGACAGTGGCTGGCAGTGGCCCATGTATAGTGGGCAGAATGCGCGAACTGAAGATGGCTTTCTTCGATTGGAAGTCACGGCTGCTCCAAGCAGTGACGACTGGACGGGAGCCGTCTTCGCACGACGGACAACTTCAGGTGATTACGCAGCGACTACGGCCCTGGATCTGGCAACGCTGCCGGCGCGTACTCATGCAGGGCTCGCAGCCTTTAGCTGGCGAAATTGGGCAGTGGGGATTGCCGTCGGCGAAGGAAAGCTTTTCGTCTGGCGCCGTGAAGGTAATACGGAAGAAGTATTAATTACCCAAGCAACATCACTGTCGAAATTGATATATCTGCGCATGAATGCCAGCGACGGCGAGAAGTATGATTTTGCTTACAGTAGCGATGGACGGAATTGGCAACAACTGGGTCAGCCGGTCGATGGAAGTTATATCGAAGGCGCCCATGTAGCCTTAACCGTGGGTGGACCGGTGCACAGCGTCGCTCGCTTCGACTGGCTTCGGATCGAAGACATGCAAACGCCAACCTCAAATGCGCTTATCCAGTCGATTCTACTGCGGAGGTAACTATGGCACGTGCGGGCAGCGCAACCATCGATGAAACCGCTTTGTCCGGCGGTTGGATGGCGCGTGCAAAGCTGAGTCGCTTCGTGCAGCAGCAGGGCGCCCTACTGGCTCTCGTGCTGGTTTGCATTTTCGCTGCAGTGCGTTACCCGCAGTTCTTGAGCGAGAACAACCTGACTAATGTGCTGCGGCAGAATAGTATGCTCGGGCTGGTTGCACTCGGCATGACCTTCGTAATCCTAACCGGCGGTATCGACCTATCGGTTGGTTCAATTCTGGCCGTGGCCGGAGTGATTGCGGCGAACCTCGCTGATCGCGGTTTGATTGTCGCGCTTGTGGCTGCGGTCGCATTCGCCACGTTATTGGGTTTGATTAATGGAGCAATCATTGCTAGTGCCCGTATTCAACCATTCATTACAACTCTGGCAATGATGATTGCGGCGCGCGGTTTAGCGCTGCTCTATACAGGCGAGCAGTCAGTTCGTGTTGGGCGCCTGTCGCAAACGTTTACCGAGTTGGGTCGCGGCAAAGTCGATCTGCACGTTGTGTCCATTCCATATCCGGTATTAATCCTGATTGCTGCCTACGGTGTTGGATGGATAGTTTTGAATAACACGAGGTTCGGGCGTCACGTCTATTCAATTGGCGACAACGAGGAAGCGGCACGCCTGATGGGTTTGAATGTTGGCCGCGTGACCATGGGTGTTTACGCGATCAGCGGCGCGCTGGCAGGCCTGGCTGGCGTGATTCTCGCTTCCAGACTGGGAACAGGTCAGCCAGTGGCAGGTGTCGGATGGGAACTTGATGCC
>JALYXE010000381.1 GCA_030947265.1 Acidobacteriota bacterium | reverse complement strand
GGTACACGGCGAATGAGGCCAGCCAGTGTTCACCGGCGTAATCGCCGCTGGCCACGTGAGTCAAGGCCGCACTAACATGTGAACGCGCGGACTTAGCCAGAATCTTTCGCACAAGATCGTTCTGCGGAAGAGCCGCTGCAATGCTCCGCATGCACCAGGCGCGACTGAGATTCAAACCGTCCAGATGGACCAGCTTTGGATCGCTGCGATCTGTGACTATGGCCGGGTGAAGCAGTGTCTTCGGCACACCACTGGCGAGTTTTGGCAGAAAGCGATGAAACCAGCGGCGAAACTCCGCGGGTTTCAATACGCGACGCATCAGATCAGCCTCTATCAAAGCCGGGGAGAAAAAATCTTCGCCACCCGGTTCCCAGGCTGCGGGATAGTTAATGTCATTTGCGAAATACGTGCGGCCGCGCTCAGCGATCAGGGCCGCGAGCTTTTTGTTCCCTACTGCCTCCGCATAATCAAATGCGAAAGCCAGCCCGAAAGCGGTGTTCGGATGGACTCCAGTGCGAATCGGATAGGTTTGCTTGGGCAGAAACAGAATGTACTGATTGACCAAAGCTTCTACTAGCGGCTGCAAATTGCCTGACCACCTCCTCGCGTCAGTGTCGTCCCAGGATGAAAGCTCCTCGGCAAGCTTCAACAACCACGCCCAACCATAGGTTCTCTCAAACGATTGGCGGTTGGCCTTTTTAAGGTACGCCGCCTCAATCTGTACATGCTCTGCTGTCAAGTTCTCGCGTAGCGCTTTCCGAATGTCGGACGCCTCCGCCAGGTTGGGAAACGTTCTTAGCAAACGCACTAACATCCAGTGGCCATGCACCGAGGAATGCCAATCGTAACAACCGTAGAAAGCCGGATGCAGAGCCTTGGGATTTTGCACGTCCGCGCTATCGTTCATTACATGTTCGGGCTTGTTTGGGTATTCCCTCGCAACACACTTCAGAGCTAAGTGTGCAAAATACGACGCTTGAGATTCGCTCAGCGAAAAACCTCGTAACTTAGAGTTGTTCACTTGTCCGTTTGCCGGGATTGTGTGGGAAATAAAGAGAGTGCTGACGAAAATGAATGCTGCCTGCTTAACCACTACTCCTCCTAATGTTAGTTCAGTAGCTATTCAATATCGATGCGAAGGTCGGCCAATGTGAATATGTGGTCCGGTGGCTGTACCCGGAATTACTTCGCGAAAAGCCAAAAAGGGAATGCCATTATTGCGCAGAAACGTCAATAGCGCCTGGCCCTCGGGTCCGTCCGGATGAAGGGACACATCCATCGCGTTATGATGATCAAGGCGCCAGCGATCGTGAATGGCGCCTTGCCCGAACACAGCAATTGGTAACGGCTTCTTAAACGCATCAAGAAAAAATCGCTGCACTTTCCAGGCGTCTGATAAGGCCCAGATTGCGCTGCCATTGTAACGAATGAAGGAGGCGGTCTTTACTAGTCCACCCTTCGGGATTGGCTTGCTCCTCGCCAGCTTCGTTTCCGCCTCTGCCTCAAGCAGCGTGTCGGCAATCTGAGTGTCGGCCCCGGCAATACGCTGGTTAACTTCGGTCACTTTGATCTTAGCTTCCGCAACTCCGCGTTCACTTGCTTCGAAGTCGTTTTTTGAGATTAGGCCTTGCGTAAAGAGTTCTCTTGATTGGGTTACGCGATCTTCTGCCCTGCGTACGCTCTTCTCGTGAATTGCCAGCAATTTTTCGAGATTAGCTTTGTAGTCCTTAGTGGCCTTGATGAACTCTTCCCGGAGTTTTGCCAGTTCATCGACGGGCTTGAGCTGATTTGCCCGCGGTTTAGGAGAGGCCGGTTTCCTTTGTGCTGCCCTGATCATTGGCGATACAAGGACAAGAGGGGCCAACAGCAGGACGCTTGACGCCAGGCAACGGGTCGAAATAGATTCGCCAACTCGCGCTTTCATGATTTTTAGCGACCCTGCCCTAATACCTAATTAATTTCTCCGCCTATGAGAATGTCCCGTAAAATGGAACCCAACACAAGGCCGATTACAGCGCCCCAGGGAACCATAAGTCACGCTGTATGGGTTGAAGAAATGTAGGTATGGGCCGTGCGATCTGGAAAGTAGTTAGATCACTTAACCATCGTACCTGTACGGCTCCAGCGAGTGTTATTGAAGAAATCCGAAATGGCGCTGAGCGGAAAGGCGGCGCTGCTGGACGGCGCGCTCTCATCATAAGACCAGTAGACAAACATTGCCCGACCTATGACCAAATCGCGCGGCACAAACCCCCAGTAACGGCTGTCTTCACTGTTGTTACGATTGTCACCCATGACGAGATACTTATCGGCAGGAATTACGATTTCGCGCCCATCACCTTCAAGCTTAAAAATGGGGTAGTCCTCTTCGACGAAGTCAGGATTGTAGTAGACATCGTAAAGCTCGCCGGCCTTTCCTCGTGGGGACTTAATTATTTTGAGGGGCGCCTTATCGTTGTTATCGATAGCCTCAATTTGATGCTCGGGAAGCCGCTGGCTATTAACGATCACATTTCTGCCCTCCATTCGGATGTGATCGCCGGGTAAACCAATAACTCGTTTGACATAGTTGGTGGTGATTGGCTTGTTGTCGGGTCTGTCATCACGGCTGGGATTGTAGCGATTGCCCGGATACTTGAAAACGATAATGTCGCCGCGGTTGATATCGCGTTGTGGAAGAAGCGGCATGGATTCGCCGGGTGCAAAGATGAATTTGTTAACTAAGAGATGATCCCCGATAGTAATCGTATTCTCCATGGATCCCGTCGGCACCTTGACTGCCTGAACGACGAAGGTCATGCCAAAGAGGGCCATGACTACGGTGACCACAGCCGACTCAAAATACTCGCGCCAAACAGACTTGGGCGGACCTTTCGGTTTCGTCTCCGGCTCCGCTGGATGGCCGTGCCCGTTGCGACTGAAAATTCGTGCAAAGGGAGACAGCTTCGATTCCGTTTTCGTTTCAGTGGAAGGAATTGAAACGGGCCCGCTGGAAGGTTTGTTCGTCATCTCAAAGTCATCCTAAATACCTTAGTTGCCGCGGTCAAGTTTGGCTAAGCGACAAAGTACAGCGCGGGGACCACAAGGCAATGGTGTTTGAATTTACGTCCCCTTCTGTTCTGTCCTCATAAATGCCAATGCCTCTTTGGCCGCTGCTGCCTCTGCTGTCTTGATTGAGCGACCTTGCGCCCGCACGTTCCCTCCATCCCAGCTCACTTCGACATGGAAAGTGCGGCGGTGCGGCGGGCCAAGCGCTTCGACGACGGAATATCGCGGCGCAGGTCGGCGCTCGGCTTGAAGTCTCTCCTGCAGCATTGTTTTATAGTCGGCCTCCGCGGCCGCGACTGGCGTAACCTTGCGTAACTCTTCGCCCAGGGCTCGCTGAACAAAGTCTGCAGCCGCCGACAATCCGCCATCGATAAAAATCGCACCGGCCAGCGCCTCCAATACGTCAGCCAGTAGTGCATCTTTGCGCCGGCCGCCACTTTTTTCTTCTCCCCGACCAAACCGCAGAAAATCGCCAAGGTGCAACCTAACTGAAGCCGCCGCCAGCGTTGG
>JALYXE010000367.1 GCA_030947265.1 Acidobacteriota bacterium | reverse complement strand
GGGATAGGTTGTGTTAGGTGGGCCAGAGAGCACAGGCGTCGCTTCGGTGTAAGCGGGCTTTCGACTTGTGCATGCGCCAATGGAACCTGCAAATATTATGGCGACCGCAAGCGTAAGTAGCTTTACCGGTAAGATATACTTTGAAAGCATGCTATGTATTAAACGGTTAGGGCCAGACATTCTACATGCACCCGGAGAATCTGCGGAATTCAGTCAATTCCTCGATCCATTATCTCTGGTTCCTGGAGGTACGCGGAGGCAGGAGGATTTCTCTATCCACCTCTGAGACCTCTGTGCTCTGTGCTAATTATTCAGATACTATTAGATACTATTAGTAATGTAAGTTTGAGGATTCGCGGATCTTTGCCACCCGGGGAACTGACTGCTGATCACTATGACTACATTTAATCTCACTGAACGCACCACTCTAAAACGTTTGCCAAAACGCGGTGTCTACGACCGCGAGCTCGTTTATGGAATTCTCGACGAAGGTTTTATCTGTCACGTCAGTTTTGCTATTGATGGAAAGCCCTTTGTGATTCCCACCGGCTACGCGCGCGTCGATGATCGGCTTTACATTCATGGCTCGCAGGTAAGCCGCATGCTACGCGCGCTGGCGCAAGGTGTCGACGTCTGTGTAGCCGTAACTCTGATTGACGGGCTCGTGCTGGCGCGTTCGGCCTTTCATCACTCCATGAATTATCGTTCCGTCGTAATCTTCGGACGAGCATCAATGGTTGAAGATAGAACAGCCAAGCTCGTTGCGCTACGCGCATTTTCTGAACATGTTATGGCGGGCAGATGGGACGAAGTGCGCGGCCCAAATGAGCCGGAACTCAAAGCCACGACGGTATTGTCTCTGCCCCTCGAAGAAGTTTCGGCTAAGGTGCGCACTGGTCCGCCACTTGACGATGAAGAAGACTACGAGCTGAGAGTCTGGGCGGGTCTTATTCCTCTGCGGCTTGTCGCGGGTAAGCCCATCGACGATCCACGTCTGTCGAAGACTATTAAGCCGTCTCCCTCCGCGCTTAGGTACACGCGAGAAAAGATTTGACTGCTCACGCCGAGAATAAGCACAGTCTGAAGAAGAAGCTTTGGCCATTGCTTGCGATCGTCGCTGCTTTTGTTGCCACCGCCCTGTTACTTCGCATCGAAGGACGTTTATGGATCTGTTCCTGTGGCAAATTGTTAGTCTGGGCCGGCAAGGTTTGCAGTTCCGAAAACTCTCAGCATTTCCTTGATCCCTACAGCTTTACCCATGTGCTTCATGGCTTTCTGTTTTTCTGGTTAGTTGCATGGCTATTGCCGCGATTGAAACCGATTTGGCAGCTTACGCTGGCAATCGCAGTTGAGGCCTCCTGGGAAGTTTTTGAGAACACAAACTTCATCATCGAGCGATATCGCGCGGAGACCGCCGCGCTCGGTTACCAGGGGGATACGGTCGTCAACTCATTTGGCGACATTGTTTGTTGTGTAGTTGGATTCTGGATTGCCCGGCGTCTCGGCTTTCGGCGCTCGCTGGTTGTATTTGCGGCACTGGAGCTGGTGTTGATGATCTGGATTCGAGACAGCCTGGTACTGGAAATTTTGATGCTGGTCTTGCCAGTCGACGCGCTTCGAGCATGGCAAATGTGTAGGTAGCAGGGAGTAGACAGCAAACAGTAAACAGCAAACAGCCGGACATTAGGACAGACGTTGATACAGTGTAGGAGGCGACGGTTGCGACTGTTGACCGCCGACAATTGACTGCTCATTGCTAATTACTGACCACTGACTACTGACTGCGGACTGCTGCCCGGCTGTTTGCTGTTTACTGTTTGCTGTTTGCTGTTCACTGTTCACTGTTTGCTGTTTACTGTTTGCTGATTGCTGATTGCTGATTGCTGATTGCTGATTGCTCGCTGTAGCATACTCCCACGCATGATTGACTCGGATCATTACATCGGTCAGGTGCTGGATGAAAAGTACCGGTTGGAACGACTGCTGGGGCGAGGCGGCATGGGCGCGGTGTATCTTGCAACCCACCTTGGCACCGAACGCTACGTAGCGCTCAAGCTGATCACGCCACAGTTTATGCGCAACGAGGAATTTGTGGCGCGCTTCAAGCGCGAGGCCCGCGCCGCCGGACGCTTGCGCCATCCGAATGTAGTTGACGTTACTGACTTTGGTTTCGCGCACGCGAGTGGAGAGCCCGTCGCCTATCTCGTGATGGAATATCTCGATGGCTGCACGCTCGGGGACGTTCTGACAGAGGAGAAACGACTGCCACTAGAGTGGGTGGTGGATATCCTCGAACAGGTTTGCTCGGCTGTGCACGAGGCGCACCAACAGGGAATTGTCCATCGGGATCTTAAGCCCGACAACATCTGGCTCGAACCCAACCGGCTTGGCGGCTATCGCGTTAAGGTGCTCGACTTTGGTATCGCCAAACTCGCCGAACCCGCGACAACCCCCGGGGATTTAGTGAGCCGTACCGCTGCTGCGTCGCCAACATCGAAAATTTCGGCCGCATCTTCGGCGCCTGGTGTTACCGCCACCCCAAGCAACGCAGTGCAAGCAGCGTCAACTACAAAAGGGCCTGATTTAGTCGAAGGCCAGGATTTAGAGATCGCGACGCTTGTTTATGGAGGGGAGCAGGGCAATGAAGCTTTAACTCAACACAATGTGCCAAGCCTGACGCACACGCGTCAGGCCATGGATGATGCCGCAACGCAACTGTTCGCGGCATCTCCACAGAGCGCAGC
>JALYXE010000346.1 GCA_030947265.1 Acidobacteriota bacterium | reverse complement strand
GGGATATGCAGGGCCTTGGCAAAATGATTCATCGTCCCAAACGGCAAAACTCCCAGAGCCTTGTCAGAGCCGACGATTGACGAAGCCACCGAATTGATTGTGCCGTCACCGCCTCCCGCTACGATGGTTTCGGCTTCACTTCGCGCGGCTCGTTGAGCGAGTGCGATTACCTCAGATCCTGTCTGGGCCATCGAGATTCGCGCCTCTAAACCAGTGGCCATAAAAACTTCGGCCAAGCGCTGCTGAAGCCCTTGCTTGTTGCCGTCGCCAGAGCTCGCGTTTATTATCACTTCAATTTTCACCGGCTCATAGTAGTGCAAACTTGTTCCAAAGGCGTAGCCATGAATTAATCACTGGCGAAACCGCAAGGCATGCCTTGGGCAGCGAACCAACGTTTCGACTATACTGCGAATTCGAATGACTGAAACAGCTTCTCATTTTCACCCCCTCGATCTCGTTACAATAGCGCATCAATCGATGATCGAGGCTGGCTTCGCGCCTGACCTAAACAATTCAATTACCGAAGAGATCCAATCGATCGCCGCAAAAGAGGCGAGTCCTTCTGATGTACGTGATCTTCGAGCGTTGTTGTGGTCATCAATCGACGACAAAAAGTCTCGTGACCTGGATCAGGTTGAATATGCGGAAACGTTGCCAGATGGTGGCACTAAATTATTTGTTGGCATCGCCGACGTTGACGCCCTTGTTCCCAAAGGTTCCGCAATAGATATACATGCGGCTGAGAATTGCACCTCTGTGTATACGGGAGTGAAAACATTTCCCATGCTCCCGGTGGAACTGTCAACCGACTTGAGCTCGCTCAATGCGGGCCAGGATCGCCTGGCAATTGTCACGGAGATGATATTGGCAAAAGACGGCACTGTGAAAAGCACCGATTTTTACCGTGCGATACTGAACAACCACGCCAAGCTCTCATATGAAGCAGTGGGCGCGTGGCTCGACGGAAACGCTGGGACGCCACCAGATGTTAAGGCGATACCTGCACTGGATACTCAGATTCGGTTGCAGTTTGAAAGTGCGAAACGCCTCGGCGAGATGAGAAGACAGCATGGCGCCATTGAACTGGGTACCATTCAGGCGACCCCCGTTGTAAATGATGTTGGCCAGGTTACGGAGCTTGCTGTGGTAGAGCAGAATGGCGCACGGGAGCTGATAGCAAATTTCATGATCGCAGCAAACGTCGCGATGGCTGAATTTCTTGAAGCTAAAGGTGGACCATCGCTGCGCCGCGTCGTTCGCACACCAAAATACTGGCCGCGCATAGTAGAGATTGCCGCTGAGCTTGGTGAAAAACTGCCGGCGACGCCCGACTCGCGCGCTCTTGCTGATTTTCTTGCGCGACGCAAGATCGCGGACCCCATTCACTTTCCGGATCTATCTCTAGCTGTCGTAAAATCACTAGGTCCCGGCGAATACGCTGTGCAACTACCCAACACCGAGAGCAAAGGGCATTTCGGACTTGCGGTTCAGGACTACACACATTCTACCGCGCCAAATCGACGCTACGCCGACCTCGTAACGCAACGTTTAGTTAAAGCAGCAATCGAAAAAAAGGCGACGCCTTACACCGAAGACGAGTTGAAACAAATTGCGGAACGATGCACCGAGCGCGAGGATGCGGCGCGCAAGGTCGAACGCAAAATGCGCAAAGTCGCTGCTGCAATGTTACTCAAGGATAGTATTGGGAAAGAGTTTGAGGCGATCGTTACTGGCGTGACGCCGAAAGGAACATTTGCCCGTGTGATTGCACCGCCGGTGGACGGGCGCGTCATGCGCGGAGAGCGCGGCATGAGGGTTGGCGACAAGGTGAGCGTTCGCCTGCTGTCAACCGATCCCCAACGAGGGTTTATTGATTTTGCACGCGCATAGCGCGTTGAAGGGGGGCAGCGAGCGGTGGCGGTTGGCAGTGCGCGGTGGCGGTTGGCAGTGCGGGGTGGGCAGGGTGAGGCACGCAGCAGGCGCAAGAGACAGGAGCAGTTCACTGGTGAGGTATGGGTAGTAGTCACTCGTAATTGATCATTTCTCATTGTCCCTGGGCATTCGTTATTAGTAATTTATCGGCTCATTAGAACTGTGCACTGCCCGCTCCTCATTCCTAACTGCTTACTGCCCACTGCGCACTGCCCACTGCCCACCGCCCAGTGCGCACTGCACACTGCCCACTGCGCACCGCCCACTGCACACCGCCCGGTGAAACACCACGTTTCTTGACCTCCGGCCCTTGCATCTTATAATGCAACTCCTCAGTGGCGGGGTAGCTCAGCTGGTTAGAGCGTGGGATTCATAACCACCATCTTGGCAAAAACGTAAGTATTTGCCTTTTCAAAAGTTGCAGCCACCAAGGATCTATTAGGGTTTTGCATTCCGTCCCATCCGCTACAGTTCGTTATCTGTCTAGTGCTGCGAGTTCTGTCCACAAATTGGCCACACGTTTTTTGGGGTGAACCCCTCTGTTGAGACAGTTTTCAATTGGCTGCCATCAGTAGATTTTCTTTCTCAAAGCCGCTTCGTCTGTGAAACGGAGCACAGAGGTTATTACAGCAGTGCGCCCACGCGCACCCTTGTTTGCCCCTAGGTCTTTGAGTCCATTCCAGGGACTTCCCTATCTAGCGTCATTAGGAGACTGATTTGACCCATACGCTCTCAGTTTCAGGTCAGATTTTCAGGACAGGATTCTCTGCAAGTCGGGAATTTCTGACTGTGTCCGCCGTCTATTACCAGAGAGACGGCCTGTGCGGGGAAAACGTCTTAAGAAAGGTTATTAAGTGAGCAGACAGGATAGAGGTGATTTTGGGTGGTTCGAGAACCTACAAAGTGCACTCGGCTCAGTATCTTAAGAATTAAGATTCTTAACTTAAGATTCTTAAGATCTTAATAAGTGCCGCAACCTATCGGATTTGAGACATTTAGTCCTTAAGACGGGCAAAGATTCTGGACGTCGATCTTAAGAAAATTTTGGAGGTCAATAGGACAACATGCGAACCAAGAAACGGACTCTATTAACGACCAAAGTCTACGGCTTCAATCCGTGGATGGATCAGGTAACCGCCATAAATCAGATGATGGAATCGAGCGGCCAGAAATCCGAGGCCCCCATCCTGCGGGACCTCATTGATGAGGCGCTTGCAGCTCGACGCCGAAAGGATTCAGTGAAGGAAGCTCCCGAACAATCGGCTGTCAATCAGGAAGCGGAAATGCTCCAGACCATTCAAACTCTCTTGCTCAGAATTATCGGCCAGGAGCAGTCAGCTTTTCGCATTCAGAGCCTTGGTCTCGAAGTCCTACAGGAAACCCTGGCAGAAACGCGCGCTGGGAGAATGGCCGCGTGGAGCAATCTGATTGCACCGTCGCAGGCGGAGAAGGGTAAGGGCGCAGCTCAGATCGCCAAATCGTTCGATGATCAAACCACTGAAGCCAAGGAATTCGCATACAGCCTCGCAGGGGAAATCAAAGACCAACTTGACGCTGCTGACGCTGACTCTGAAGGCCCCAGTGAGGATGGCGACGATCGGCAAGGACGGCTCACTTACGATGATCCCAATCAGAACCAGCTGAGAGTCTCCTAGACAAGTAGGGGTGTTGGAAAGTACATGCAAAAGGCAAGTTGCGTTTTACAACAGGTAAGCTGAATTGGCTTACGAGAACGACCGCCAACCTCGTACCAAGAAGAGTAATTCCGCCCTTTTCCAGCCAATCCTCTCAATAAGTAAATCCCCAACCGACTACATTCATGTTGGCACGCCGTTTGAATTCTCGATCAAACCACCAAAAGATGATCGGCCGTAGTAGCGAGCCAATGATGAACGCACAGAACCTAATGTTTCAAATTGATCCGGCGCAAATTGAAGACCTTGCGCGACAGGTGTTTTTGGAAATGCAGCTTGCTTCTTCTACTCATGGCCAAAGTGATCCCGACGTAGAAATGGTTAAGCGTCGGCTCGAACGAATCATGGCCAAGGAATTCATAACCTTGAGTGAAGCCGCGTTTCTACTCTCATGCTCCGATGGTCACATTAGGAATCTTCTGAGGAAGGCCCGCAGCAATGAGACGGAACGCCCCATCCCGGTCCGCGACCTTGACGGTCTGTTTGTGTTCAATCTTGAGGAACTACTCGCTTGGAGTCGCGAAGCGAAATTGAAGACTGATAAGAAAAGGAAAGCTTCCCTCAGAGATGTATCAGCCAGAATCTCATAGAAAGGCGTTGCTCCGCTCACACCGTCGTTGTATTCTGGCGACGCTCCGATCTGGGTGCAATCCGCTCACACAAGAAAGGAGCGAAGAATGACAGTAAGGAAGCGTGGCAACACCTGGCATTACCAATTCCAGGTGGACAACACGACGTACTGTGGGGCGTTTCCCACGGCTGATACGAAAACGAAAGCGAAAGAACTTGAGGAAGAGGAAAAGAGAAAGGTTCGTTTTGGCGACAGGCCTATCTCTGATGACTTTCGAGAGTTTGTCAAGAATGTCTACCTCAAGTATTCGGAGGAGAACAAGGCGTCGTACGTTCACGACAAGTTCAGGTGCGAAATGCTCTGCGACTATTTCGCTGGCAAGTTGTTCAAGCAGATTACAGC
>JALYXE010000316.1 GCA_030947265.1 Acidobacteriota bacterium | reverse complement strand
AGAAACTCTTTCGGGAGCCAAGCTCGATGGGAAGAATGGGCATCGTCGGTCGTACCGTTGAGAGGGCCCGCAAGGAAGTCAAAAATAGTTGCGGCAGCTCGGATAGAAGGTCGAACCAATCAACCGACCCTCACTTGACACGACCCGGCTTCATAGAAGGTGGGCTTGCCCCCGCTCTTGGCCTAATGCCCTGGGCCGGTAGGCAAGGCTATTACTTCACTCCTTTGGAGCTTCAAACCACCGCACTGTCTGGTTCCAAAGGGCTACTGACACGCACGAATGCCTGTCTTACCTAAGCTCATCGAGCGCCGATCCTAGTCGCTTGAGTCCTTCCGCCAGCGTTTTAGAATCTCCACCAATCCCTACGCGGAAATGAGCGGGCATCTCAAAAAAACTTCCCGGCACCACTGATGTTTCATATTTCTCTCGTAACATTGTGCAGAGTCTTTCGGCAGTGCCCCGCTTCACTCTTGGAAACATAATTGAGCCAAATGGCGGCCGTATCGCTTCCAGATCGTGCCGCCCATCGAGAAACTGATTCAGTAGTTGCCGATTATCAGCAAGGCGAGTCCGTGAACGATGTGCGATTGCCGGCAATTGTTGTAGTGAGAGGACGCTCAGTCGTTCGCCGGCGTGCACCGGGGTAGCGGCAAAAAGATCGTTCAACCGCCACATGTATTTGGCGAGCTGGGGCTCGGCGAGAATCCAGCCGCAGCGCAGGCCGCTAAGACCAAAAGCTTTTGTCAGGCTGCTGGTCGCAATAAACTCAGGACCCAGGTGGTAGGCAGTCCGCGGCGGCTCTTGGAAAAGCATTTCGAGATACACTTCATCGATTAGCACGCGAGTGTTTCTCCTGCGGGCCATCTTCCCTATTTCCTGCAGTGCATCGTCATCCGTCAGCACCCCGCTGGGATTATGAAGGTTAGTTAGCACGATAAGTTTCGTGCGAGAGCTCAAGTGGTGCTCAATCTCAGCCGGTGAAATGCGAAAGTCATCTTCAAATTTACGTTCAAAACGTTTCACGTCCGCGCGCAGGTACCGGGCAAGTGCCAACAAGGGCTCGTAAGCTGGACTCTCGAGAAGTATCTCATCACCGGGACTGATGAGAGCTGCCATAGCAAGATGATTAGCAAAAGAGGTTCCGGCTGTTGTCACGATGCAAGCAGGATCAACGCGATACCTGGCGGCCAGCGAGCGTATCAACGGCTGATAACCGTAGCCGCTCTCGCCGGTGATTTCCAGGTCATTGAGCGAAATCATTAAGTCGTGCAACTGCACGTTCGCGAGCCCGCTGGTGGCGAGATTGAAGTTCGCCCGCGAACGCGTCTTAGCCCAATGCATGTATTCCGAAACCGTCGCTTCACGCGCAGATGTCATTGTGTGCTCCTTACTCGCCAGAAAAAGAAAGCCGGTATTCCTGCGAGCAGAATGGCCAACCCTATCAAGGTATTCCGCGGGTATCGGTAAACGGTATTAATCACCACCAGCCAGCAAACTGCGACAAACAGAACGGTGGTTACCGGATGCCCTGGAACGGTGGCGATCCTTTCCTGTGCTTCTGAAGCCTCAACGTCTGCCGCTTTCCTTCTCCGTCGAAAGACGAAGATGCACGTGGCTGTGGCGCCAAAGAAAATGAAATCAACGGAGACGACGTAATTCAATATCTGCTCGTAACGGCCCGAGAGCGCAATTATGATGGCAAACACACCTTGCATCACGATTGCCAGAATCGGAACGTGCGTCTTCGGGTGCAATCGACCAACACTCTTGAAAAAAAGACCGTCTTCGGCCATGGCAAAATAAACTCGCGGAGCGGTAAGCATGCCCTGGCTAAGAAATCCCAGCGTTGAAATCGCAATTCCGGCCGCGATCGCGCGAGCGCCGGACTGTCCAAGCGCAAGTCGCATCACATCGGACGCCGGAGTAGTAAAGTTTGCAAGACCTGAGGCCCCCAGCACGCGGACACAGACGTAATTTACGGCCAGATAAAGTATGACCACGCCAGTTACGCCAATAATGAGGGCTCGGGGAAGATTCTTTCGCGGCTCGCGTATCTCTCCTGCGACGAAAGTTGCGGTCTGCCATCCGCCATAGGCAAACAATACCGGGACCATGGCTGCGCCGATCGCAGTGAGAAGATCAAATGAGACTGGTCGATCAAGAAGCGGAGTCGCCTTAGTTCCGACAGTTGTAGATTGTGGGCCAATAAGAAATAAGCCACACAAGATGAGCGTCAGAATCGCCAGAATCTTCAGCACCATCAACAGGCTTTGTAACGTACTACCGGCGCGAACGCCGAAGCAGTTGATTGCAGTCAGACTCCCGAGCGCAAGAACGGCAACCATCCAATCAGTAATGGGAAAGTTTGTGAGCTCGAGGAAGTAACGCGCGAATGTCACGGCCACCGCTGCCATCCCGCCGGTTTGAATAACAAGGAGCAATCCCCAGCCATAGAGGAAGGCGATGAGCGGGTGGTAGGCCTCGCGAAGATACGCATACTGGCCGCCCACCTCAGGACGCTGCGCCGCCAGCTCAGCCCAGATGAAAGCGGCGGTAAGCGCTATCAGTCCCCCCAAAGCCCAAACGGCGAGAATCAAGAACGGCGTTGTTACCTGGCGGGCCACCACATACGGATTGATAAAGATTCCCGAGCCGATAATACCGCCCATCACGATCATGGTGGCGTCAAACAGGCCCACCCGACGCACCAACATGGCGCTCGCCTGGTTTGTTAAGTTGGAAGGTTTTCCCGGATTCACAAAAAGTCGTGTTGACAGTTCTGGTATAACAGTCCCGCTTCTTCCAGATCAATCATCAAAATGTGATCGACATAAGACAGTTCGAAATAGGCACATTCAGACGCTTCTTATATATCGCTACCAGCATGAAGGGCCGGAAAAACTACCCCTCAGACACTTTAATCAGCTTTCTGCTGTGGGTATTTCCCCTGACTTATCTGATTCATATTGCTGAAGAGTATTGGGGCGGCGAAGGGTATCCGGCTTACATCCTCAGGCTCAGAGGCGTACATCTGTCAACCGCAAGATTCCTGGTCGCGCAGAGTGTTGGATTTGTTTTAGTGACAATGGGAGTGATACTTGCTCGTCATTTCAACTTTCGGCAAATGATGCTGATCACTCTTGCTGCAATTGTCTCGGTCAACGGGATAACACACGCCGTCACCAGCTTGAGCGTTCTCAGTTACGGGCCGGGTTTGTTCACGTCAGTTTTCATCTGGATGCCGCTGGGGATTTTTGTGCTGTTTCGCTTTAAGGACGCCATTAGCAGGAAGAGGTACCGGGTGGCGATCGCAATCGGACTAGGCGTCAATGTGGTCATCGGTATCTTCACCATGAGGGGCGGAAGAGTAGTCTGATGCCGACGAAGCTTAATCGGGGTAGTAGCCCGCTTCAGAAAAACCGGAGCCATTCGTTATGGCTCCGGTTCTTCGTTTGAGTTAGTTGTCGTGGACGAGAAGCCTAGAAGCCGTTGCTTGCTCCCTTGAAGCCATGCATAGCCTGCTTTAGTCCCCAGGTGATCACGCGAAGGTTGTCGTAGCAATAGCCGAGAATGTAGTTGCAGGTCGAGAGGCAGTGCTTGGTGCATTCGACTTTCATGTCGTCCAACTGCTTTACGTCAAACTTGTGGTTTCCGACAACGCCCCAGTCATGCGTCGCTGAATACATCGGGAAGCACGGCGCGAGCGAACCGTCGGTGCGAATGATCAAGGAATTCTGACCGGCGCGACATGCCCATGGTGGAACCTGGCCACGCATCAGCAGTTTCATGTCTTCCATATGCTGCGGTGGATTAGCCATCTTATAACCGTGATTGACTCGCAAATCCTTTAGGTAATCGAGCAACGCATCAACTTTCGGCCAGTCCTCCGGGGTCAGATACGTCTGATTCTCGTTGAGATGTTTGAAGTGGGTTTGCTCAGTCATCGGCGTTTCGTTGACGTGGTAATCGGTAGCGATGCCGTTGTCACGAGCGATCTGGGTCAATTCCTTAACATCGTCGATATTGTTGTGGCAAATGTTAATATTAAACATGACCGAATAGCCGTAGTAATGCTGGCGCTTCACCAGGTAATCGAATTGCGGGCGAATCGGGTCAAGCGCCTTCGGCAGAGACTTTCGATCCTTAATTGAGTCAACAGCCAGATTGAATGTGGCAATACCCGCATCCCCAAGCCGATCGATAACGTCCGGCTTCATCAGACGCCCGTTGGTCGGCAGATAGACGAAGATGTCTTTCTTTGCGCTGTAGTCGACAATCTTATGGATGAACTTGGGCCTCAATAGCGGCTCTCCGCCCATCAGGGCCAGTACACGCGAGCCGATCGAATGCAGCCAATCGATGGAACGCTTGGCAACGTCTTCGGTCATGCCTTTGACGGCATTGTTATAGGACCAGCAGTAGTGGCAATCCAAATTACATTTCCACTCGGTAAAGAGGTAAGGAATGATCGGCCGCAACTCACCGCTGTGCCATCGTGACTTAAAGTAGGGAGAACCAAACGTCTTCCAGCCGCGTTTTGCATTGAGCGTCTGATACTCTTTCCTGGTCATCTCCACCGGGTTTGGATGGTGCGGATAAACCGGTTCCGGCAAGACCTCTTCGGGCATCGGCTCGAGTTTGGGGTGCGCTTCTGATTTATAAAGTATCTGATGAAGCTTTTGATCGATGCGAAACGCTGGCGCATCAGTCCCAAGATAAGTTTCCGGGGGAAGATTCTCCTGAATTTCTGCCATTGATATTCCTCTCTGGATTTGGGCGAGCGCGCACGAGATGTGCGCTGCTGATTAGGTCAAATTTTCTAGAAAGAGTGTCAAACTAAAGCAGGCAGCGGAGTCGGTCTGAGAAGGTCACCGGGCCGCTGCCGGATTAAGGTACAAAACGAGCCGAATTTTGTCTGATTTTCCATCTAAATGCAAGCTTCTAGAAGCCATTGCGAGAGTTTTTGTCTACAGGTTGCGCAGCGGGTTTGTTCGCGTTACCCTTGCCACTTTTGTTAGGCACCTAAATCGTTGAGAGTGCGGTCTCTCTAATCTCCGAATGAATCAGAGGCGAGAATGTGGCAACTGTAGCTGAGGCAACTATCACGGCGGGCTTGAGGCCCGAGCTTTTTGCGGCGCCAGGCGTGGTTGCCCTAAGCCGGAGTTTGCTAATTGCGACTCTTGCGGTGCTGGTCCTGGCGGGTTTTGGTTTACGCATCGCCAATTTAGACACCGAGGGGTTAAGTGAAGATGAACTCAATAAACTTCAGGCTGTCTCGGACTATCGCGAGCACGGATTGACATCGGCCAATGGCGAGCATCCGCTCCTTATGAAAGCCCTGCTGACTGGAAGCCTTGTTCTCGCCGACAAATGGAACAACACAAGCCTGGGCAGTCACCACGCCATCTCACCCGAAACTGCTTTACGGTTGCCGAGTGTGGTCTTCGGCGCGCTCACTTCTATCCTGATTTACCTTCTTGCGACTGAATTATTTGGCGCTGAAGTCGGATTGATTGCCGCGGCATTGTGGGCCCTTGACCCCAGCGCAATTGGTTTTAATCGAATCGCGAAAGAAGACACTTTCTTGCTGTTCTTCTTCCTGCTGGCTAATGTTTTCTGGTTGCGAGGACAACGCATCGCTGAAAGCCAATCCAATTATCGGGCCATAAAATATTATTGGGCGACGGCCGCGGCGTTCGGAGCAATGCTGGCGTCAAAATATCTGCCACAGCTAATCACCATCACCATTGGCTATTACTGGGCCTTTCAGGCAATTCCGGAAACACGCTGGCGACTGGGCAAAAAGCGCATGTTGATGTTTTTTGTGATCATGGGGGTGGTGTTTCTTGCGCTTAACCCACCAATTCTCTGGCCTGCAACCTGGCGGCAAATGGGACTTTTCGCAGGACAAAAACTGGTCGGCCACGATGGTTATGAGTTTATGGGCCAACTCTATAGTCACCGCATGACGGATTGGTTGAATGGGACACCCTGGTACTTCTATAACGTCTTCGTGGCGGTCAAGCTGCCATTATTAACTTTTGGTGGATTTCTCGTGGGCTTGCCGCTGCTTTTCCGGCGCAAGCTCGGCGATGGGCGTTACTTCATTATCTTGTGGCTTTTTTTGTGGATGATGACGTTCTGTTTTGTGGGCGGCAAATTTACGCGCTATTTCACCGTCGCTCTTCCTGCCGTACTCATCACTTCAGCCATCGGTGTCCAGTTTGCCGGTCATTGGATCTCGCATCGCTTTTCCACTCTACTCTCCGCGCAATGGCCTAAGTCTTATGTCCCCCCTGCCCTGGCGCTGATTGTAATTTTGACTTCGCTTACGGCCGCCGTTAATTCAGCTCCGCATTTCAGGCTTTACACTAATGCACTCGGCGGCGGCGTAGCGAAAGAAGGTTATTATTTCCCGCACGATGAGTTTTACGATGCCAGCATGCGTGACGTGATCTTCGAGATAGCCAAGCGTGCTAAGCCCGGGGCGAAAGTTGCAAGCGAGACTCCAGCTCTGGCGTCATACTATGCACAGCGTGCCAATCGTCCCGATCTGGTTTGTGTTTTTCTGTCCGATCCAAATGCACTGAAGCAGTTGGGCGAAGGAGACTTCATTATAGACGCGCGGGGCCGTCGTTATTTTAGTAATGAGCTAGTCACCTTAGCTCTGAAACAGTCGAGCGCGCCGGCATTTCATGTCTTTCTCGGTTCCATACCTTCCGCTTCCGTGTACCTATTGGATAAGAATTCGCAACAAGCCATTGTTGAAACCGCGCAACACCTGCCGCCTCTTACGTAGAGCTTTTACCGCCGGGGGAGGTCGTCAGGACGAATCGAGTAGACGAAGATAAAACTCAGCGTAGGTTTCTTCGCTGTATAATTTCAGCCTTCACAAACGCACTCTTCGACGGGGATAGGAGGTTTGTTTTGAAAAGGGGTGTCAATAGGTTGCTCGTGGCAACACTGTTTTTGTGTTTCTCAGTCCACTGGTCGCTTGCGCAAGCTCAAAAACAAGAAAAGCAATTCACCCTCGAGCAGGTGATGAGTGCTCCCTTCCCTTCGAATCTTGTTGCAGCACCAATCGGTGGCGGCGTGGCCTGGGTTCAGAATGCCAAAGGCGTGCGAAATATTTGGGTAGCGGAACCACCGGAGTACAAAGGCAGACAGTTGACTGCCTATACAGAGGACGATGGCGAGGAACTTGGCGAGCTAGTCTGGACCAAAGACGCAAGGGCTATTATTTACACTCGCGGAGGCGATCTTGAAGGTTTTGGCGAGAATCCGAACGCCCGCAGCTTACCCGAAGAGCCAAAGCAGCTGATTTGGATTGTTACCCTTGACAGCAAGGATGGCAAACCTCCACGCCAACTGGCCGAGGGCCACTCCGCCGCAATCGCACCCAAAGGGGATCGCCTCGCTTACATTTCCAAACGTGACATCTGGTCAGCAAGGATCGATGGCAGCGATAAGCCCGCAGCCCTCATCCTGTCGAAGGGTAGAAGTAACTCCCTTCGCTGGTCGCCCGATGGATCGAAGCTGGCGTTCACCAACGGCCGAGGGGATCACAGCTTCATCGGTGTGTATGATCTCTCATCCAGGACCTTACGTTATCTCGATCCGAGCGTTGATCGCGACACAGAACCCGTATGGTCCCGGAACGCCAAACAACTCGCCTTCATCCGCATTCCCACGTCGCGGGAAGCGGCGGCTTTTGCACCAAAGCGCGGCGGAGACCCCTGGTCCATTCGCGTTGCCGATGTTGAAACCGGAGTCGGGCGCGAAGTATGGAAGGCCGAGCAGGGCGCAGGCAGCGTCTTCAGGGATGTTGTTGCCGAAGATCAGCTAGTCTGGTCCGCTGATGACCGGATTATTTTCCCGTGGGAAAAAGACGGATGGACGCACCTCTATGCCGTTTCATCATCTGCTGACGCGCGCAATAACAAGGCGGTTCTACTTACACCCGGCGAGTTTGAAGTTGAGCACGTGACGGCGAGTGCGGATGGAAAAGAGATCATCTACTCGTCAAACCAGGCCGACATAGATCGTAGATATATCTGGCGCGTCGCCACAGCAGGCGGAAAGCAAGCAACGGCTGTGACGGCTGCGATATTGGGTAGCGGAATCGAGTGGTCGCCGGTTGCCACCAGCGATGGAAAAGCAATTGCTTTCATTCACTCAGATGGGAGACGTCCCGGGCGGGCGGCGATCCAGGTAGGCTCGGAAAGCGTCCGCGACCTGGCCACCGAAACGATCCCCGCTGATTTTCCTGAAAGCTTGCTCGTTGAACCACAACAAGTGATCCTCAGCGGCGCTGATGGCATGAAGATTCACGGACAACTATTCCTGCCACCGAATCTGGATAGGACGAAACGCCATCCGGCGATTTTGTTTTTCCATGGCGGCTCGCGACGGCAAATGCTTTTAGGATGGCACTACATGTATTACTACCGCAACGCCTATGCGATGAATCAATATCTTGCCAATCATGGGTACATTGTCCTGTCGGTGAACTATCGCAGCGGTATTGGCTATGGTATGGAGTTTCGCGAGGCTTTGAATTATGGAGCCACCGGCGCGAGCGAATTCAATGACGTATTGGGAGCAGGTATTTACCTGCGCAATCGTCCCGATGTCGATCCGCAGCGGATCGGCCTGTGGGGCGGCTCCTATGGCGGCTATTTAACGGCGATGGGGCTCGCGCGCGCCTCGGATCTATTCGCCGCCGGCGTGGACATGCATGGAGTTCACGACTGGAACCTTGTCATACGAAATTTCGTGCCGGCTTACGATCCGCAGGCTAAGCCTGAGGCCGCACGGTTGGCGTTTGAATCCTCGCCGCTCTCATCGATCAAGACTTGGCGTTCGCCTGTGCTTTTAATTCACGGCGACGATGATCGCAACGTGCCCTTCAGCGAAACCGTCCATCTGGTTGAGGCTTTGCGAAATCAGGGTGTGGAAGTTGAGCAGCTAATCTTTCCGGACGAGATTCATGATTTTCTGAGACACGAGGATTGGTTGCGGGCGTATCGCGCCAGCGCTAACTTCTTCGATCGCCATTTGAAACGCCCGTAGGCAGTCGTTTACTTTGGCTCTAGCTGACATTCTCGATCGCGAGTCTCGCGCGTGACTTTCACTGCTTACTGCTCACTGCTCACTGCTCACTGCTTACGACTGAGATTCACTTCGGCGCGGTTGTCACTTCCTTTATGCGATTGAGATCAATCACCTCTAATTCGCTCGAGTTATAATTTGCAACGAACAAAGTTCTTCCGTCGGCTGATTGCCCAAACTCTCGGGGAAAGATTCCGGCCGGCACGCTTCCCACGATAGCGGCCTGACCTTCACCGACTCGAGCCGCGTCAATAACGCTTAAGTTCTGACGCGCGGTCTGGTCTCTTGAGAAACGGTTGGAATTGGTAACCAACACTAATTTTCCCTCGTTCACCACCGTGACTCCGACGGGAGAAGACCCCACGGGCACCTTGCCGACTAAAGCGTGCTCCGAATTACTTCGCATTACATTGGTGTCAAACGCCAGTAAAGAATTCGAGTTCCGCGCCGTTACAAACACTCGATCGCCGCTCGGCGATATTGCCATGCGAACGGGACTACATCCCGCCGGTATACTGGAGACTACGGACTTTGCCGGATCAGTTTTAGCGTGGCCCACATCAACAACGATGATCGCACCCTGAGCATACTGCTCTTTAGCAGTGGCTGGGTCCGCGCCTTCCGGTTTGCAAGTAACCGGCCAGTTGAGCGACTTGGGCGCCATTTGGCTGGTCGTGTAAAGCCACTTTTCGTCCGGAGAAAACGTGAGCGCGATGGGCGCGCTGCCGACAGGAATTTTTCCTACTTTGGAGCTCTCTTTGAAACCTTCGGCGCGCGCCCTTTCCAGATTAATGACCGTGATCGTTTCCGTGTTCTCATCACTGACGAAGAGGAATTTGTCATCGGCCGTCACATTTGCATAAACACTGCCGGAGAAATTTCCATCGCTGAAATATCCCCGAATCGGATCTCCCCGGCCCGAAGTCATCTGCATCACATCCATGAAGACCACGTATTCGTCGTCAGCCACAATCAATAATTTGCCATCGTGAGTCATGACCATCCCGGTCGGGCCTGCTTCGACTGGAAAGACTTTCTGCAACGTGATATGCCCGTCTGCCCGGCTTAACATCGCCACGCCGTTCGCGGATTTTGGATTCGAACTGGTCAGCGACACGAAAATCCAGCACCCGTCCTTACTGGCAATAGTGCTGAAAGGGTGGCCCGGCAACGATACATAGGAAATCGATTCGGTAGCGGCAGCATTGCACCGAGATGCCGATTTCGCTCTCGTCGCTTGCGCTGATCCTGACGAACAAAGAAGCATGACAAACAGCGCGGCGCCCACAATCTCCTTCGCGAGCGACGTTATCTCACTTGGACTTTTCATTGTTCCAGACTCCTTAAGTTTTTGAGACTTCTGTTTCCAGCAGTTGTCGATTTCACTTTCGGTGTGTATCTACGAGTTGTAGACGAAAGCAAACAGCCGTGGTTGATCGCGGTTACCTTCTCACCTCAACTTCCACAGGCTTCGCATCGTGCGACTCGTAACCTTCCGGCCAGTTTGAAATGTTAACTCCATAAAGCCAGTCGGATTCAGGCGTAACGGCAAAACGAATTGTGACGGGCCGGCCTCGCATAAAGCGGAGGCGAACGAAGAATCCGTCGATACGCCATTCTTGAATCAATGGTTGCCCAGCGGGTTCTACAGAGATTAACCGCGAGCCGCAATCCGCGCCATTTACGAATAGCGTAACGCGCGTGCGAATCCATTCCGCGCTCGCGTCAATCGGGAGCACCGGCTGAATATGCGCTCGAACAATTATCTGGCTAACTCGGCGACGATCCTCACGAGCCGGAATTACATACTCGAGATGGCCCACACCAAACCCCCAGATATAGCCCGGACCACCGCCCACCTTCTCGAAACGCTCGCTTGCTGCCATCTGCGGTTTGAAGCGATACAAAATCGATTTGTCTTCGCGACCAATCATCTGCGGTCGGGTTGCCGGGTCGTTCGCCGAACGCATCCAGGCAAACTGTCGAGGCACCAAGTGATGTCTGACATCAGTTAATCGCTCAGGCGGATCGGCAGATGCCAGCGACGTAAAAATTTGAGCAGCGTGGCTAACCTCATCGAGCACGCCCCGGTCACGTGGCGTAACTT
>JALYXE010000296.1 GCA_030947265.1 Acidobacteriota bacterium | reverse complement strand
GTACTTCACAATCTGCCCCGGCGTATTCCTGATTAACTGCAAACAAAAGCGAGCGTCCAAAGCGACGTAGTGCGGGAAACTTTTCTAATACCTCTTCCAATGCATTGGCCGCAGTTGCAGCGCGCTTCAAAACGAAGTCTACTTCGCTGTGACCCGCCGCATCACGAGCCGCGCCAAAAAAGAGCACGCGCACTTTTATTTCGCCGTTAGTGTCTCGCAGCAATTGTGACCCCTGTCTTCCATTGAAAGTTGAATTCACCAATGACCAATGATCATTGGAAAATGAGATACATTAAGTCATTCCAACTCAATCTTCTTGCCGCTGTGGCCATTCCCCTTGGCCAGCTCGTGTATTCGGGCCCGCTCTTCATAACTGGCGACGGCTCGCGCGAGCATATCGCGCAGGCGCCGCAAGCGCTCAAAAGTCAAACGGAGTTCCAGTAATTCCTGCTTTACGTCCGTATCGACCTCCATTGCTGCCGCGACCAAAAAAGAGAGTCTTTGCGGATCAGTATTAGAAATGTCCGGCAGGCTCGTTCGTTCGTCGTTAATGATACGCACTGCCCGGGCGATGCGAGTGAAAGTTTCAGCAACTTCATGCGAGCTCTCGGTCAGTAAGTCGGTATCCTCATCCTCATCTTCAAAGAAGCTGACCCGCGCCACGAGATACGGGTTGCCACGCTCAACATATTCCTCGATGCGGTACCTGATTACACCAACAGTAAGAATATTTGAGCGGCCATCGGGCAAAGCTTGTGTTTCAGTAACTTCGGCGACGCACCCGACATGACCCGCAGGCGGAATTTCTTTCTCCGAAGTGGAAGCATCGAAGTAAGAAAGTCCAAAAAGATTATTGCTGCTACGAATATCGCCCAGCATCTGTCTATAGCGCGGCTCAAATATGTGCAACGGCAGAGGCGCGCCGGGAAAAAGAACTATCGGAATCGGAAAGAGCGGAAGCTCACTCACACCGCTGACTTTTTCACTCGCTTCGCTCATTATTAAGTTATTCGGAGGCTAGACCTCTTGGCCCCAGTGAAAGATTTAGCTTTGATTATTGCGATGTGATCATTATCGCAGACGGAAGGAGAGAAGTCAGTAAAGCGTTAGCCTGCAACGGGAAAATACAGGTTGGCGGGTCAAGTGCTCACGGGATCTTGTGGGGAAAGCGGGCCGTGACTTAGTTCTAAACAAGGTCAAGGGAACGCGGCGCCATCCGCCTCATGGTGGAAAGGAGCTGCTCCGTATCGAAAGGCTTGTCAAGAAATTCATCAGCGCCGATGGCCCAACATGCTTTGCGAGTTTCAATGCCGCTTGCCGAACTCATCACCAGCACCTTCGATTCCGGAAGATGCGCCTTTATGTATTTAAGAATCCGCAGTCCAACCTCCGGCGAATCGACCTCCGGAGGCAGATGCAGATTGAGTATCGATACAGCCGGTTCGTAAACTGTCGCGCGCCGCACGGCAGTTTGCAAATCATTTGCAGTTACGACGTCATAGTCGTCGCTAAGCGTCCAAAAGAGCTGTTGGGTGATAGCCTCATCGCCGTCAACGATCAGGATTCTGGGCTTCATTGCGGGGGGTTCTCCTTAATTCATACAACCAGGATTGGTTTTCCTCGAAGCAATGCTCATACCCGAGTTACTGCAGAGACCAATTGATGGAAGAGAGCGGGATGTGCCCACTGCAATAAACCTTTGATGTGGACTGTTGGCAACAAACGGATAGCAGGAGTCTACTTCTGTAGACGATTGGGGGATTGAGTGCGGCGCAATCGATGGGGATAGCCCCGAAACGAATAATCTATGGCTTGTCTGGCGGAAAATCTTTTTCATCGATTTCGTCGATCACCTTCAGCTCCGCGCCAAACTTCTGGTAACCGCGAAAGCGAATTTCGTTTCGGCTCTGGATTGTCATGCTGCGGTTGACATTTGTCAGCAAAATCTCGGAGTGCGTGGGCAGCAGATACTTGCGTTCGCCGATAGTCACCCAGTCGTAGTCGATGAGGCTGCTGGCGGCAGTGATTGGGAAGTCGCCGGGAATTTCAGTACCAATTTGCTCGAAACGCAGTACGCGATTGGTTTCCCGATCGATCCAGACCCGTCCTCGCGATCCTACATTTGCTGAAGCTTCGCCGGCTCTTAAGTTAAATTGCGAAAAAGCCTTTTCGATTTGATATTCGAAAACTAAAGTGCGGCGACCCTGGATCAAGTCTGTATCCACCAGCTTGAATATAGTTTTGGATCCTGGGCTGAAAACATCTGCTACAGCGGAAATGTATTCAACGCCACTAGAGGTCGCACCAGGGGCCACATCTTTGCTGTAATCCCTGCTTTCTCTTACGTCCCGGCCCAGGGGCATTCCATTTACGGCGAGAACTTTGTATTGCTCGCCCCCGTTCGCTCTGTACCCAACTGCGATGGTGAGATTATCCTGCGGCATCCAATTGCTGGTCGTTCCGTAAGCTATCGAACGTTTAATGAGTTGCTTGACAAGGAAGTCGGGCATTGCCTCCGCTGCCGCCAGCGTGGCCGCGCGCGTACGATTTAACAACTCATTTGCTTCCGCTTCCGGAGGGCGAGCATAAGCGCTGGGATTCACTCTTCTGCGCTCAGCCTCTTCCAGTGTGCGGCGCAACAGCACGTCGTTCCCACTCTTGCTTGCCACCAGTGAACGCATTCCGTCGGTAAGCGGAAAAACAATGCCGCGTTTGCGAATCTCTTCGACGATCTCGTCTCGTTGTTCCGGATGTTTCGGCAATTGGTAGACGAGGGCCACTACTTCGCGACTAGTAAGGGGAGCGGCGGAAGACTGTGCCTCACCCAGCGAGGGGCATAGAACTACCACCAACAACAGTTTTATTAACTTACGATTCATATTATTTCTGGATTGGAAGTCTGCGAATCAGAAACTCATTTATGATAGTAGTACCGGGCCTAATATCAATCAAATCGGGCACACCTAAGATGCCAACCGTTTCCGTATCGAGAGACGGGTCGAGGATCATGTCAATGTTAGTTAACTTATCTTTTTCGACAATGACGTTTTTGATTTGGAGAGACTTGAAACCAGTTAGTCCTATCGTGATTGAATAGTTTCCTGGCGCTAATGAGGCGAACTCAAATCTACCAGCATGGTTGCTAAAGCCGACCTTACCTCTTTGGTTTCGGCATTTGTTATTGTGACTTTCGCCCCAGGAATACAAGCGCCATTTGGATCGAGCACCGTTCCCGACAGAACACTATCCGTGTGGTCTGAAGTAGCTGCCGTGAGTGTGATCCG
>JALYXE010000294.1 GCA_030947265.1 Acidobacteriota bacterium | reverse complement strand
ATGGAGTAGAGTCTGCTTCAGACCAGCCACCACTCAATGGCGTGCCCGCAATTCCGAGCGGCAACAAGATGCAGGGGCAATTCTTTCCGCTGTTGTTAGATCCGCTGGAACAGAAATGAGTCGGCTGACGGCATATCAAAATTAGAACATACCTGGAATGGGAAACATACCTTCACTGACCAAAGAATAGAAATGCTTTTTGAACGATAAAGGATTTTCTTTGGGACGTATTTCCGGAACCTTTTGGCGATGGCGGGTGTTTAAGTCGGCGATCGAATGTGATGTAAAGAGGAACTGCACATGCTCACAAAAGTCGTCGGAATGACCAGCCCACCCCAGATCAATGTGACGCCAATTCCTTACGGTGCTGTGGCAAAAGTAATTGACGGACTGAAAGGCGCTGGCGCGGGTCCGGTCGGTTTGCAGCTAGACAACTTGAATTAGCAAAGCCGGCTGCGGCCTCATCCGGTCTCGACACGGTTACGTTAACATTCTTCGTTTCAATCCTCGATGCGGCAGAATTTACAGGCCCGGGCACCTTGCCCGAATAGCTTTATTAGCACTCCAGCCAACCAAGCGGACACCTTCTTCCATCTTGGCTATCAGGGGCGAACGAACTGCCACCTGGTTCTAATTTCGTGAAAGATCCTGTAACGTGTGTAGGACGGCAAGTGAGGAGTTTGAACTGATGACAAAGCACTATCGGGTGACCTTTTTGCTTTTGCTTGCGGCGGTAGTCTCGGCGAGCGTGGGAAAACTCGTGGCCCAGGGACAGGGCCAGGTTGGAGGCGGCACTTTATCACGCGAGGCCGTAGGCGGCGCGGCATTGATTTTTCGCAAGCCGGATAATCCGGCTGTGCTCGTTGGTGGCGGGTCGTCAGGTCCGGCAGCCGGGGGTGGCCGAGTGTCGAATAGGACCAGATCGCGACAGCCCGCAGCGCCGAATAAGATCGCGGTACATGAGCAGGTCATAGCCAAAGCAAATGCGGCGCGAAGCGCGGCCACGCCTCGTTACTCTGAGGCGGAACAACAATACAAACTGGCAGCTCAGCAGGAGCCCAGCGACGCGCGGGCTAAATTCGGGCTGGGCAACGTTTTCCTCGATCAGGAACGCTTTGCCGAAGCGGCGGAAGCTTACAGACAAGCCATCAAATTAAATGCCGAGTACCTTCCTGCCTATCAACCCTTGAGTTACTCGCTGGCCAAACTGGATCGCTACGACGAAGCAATTGAGACGTTGAAGCAGGCGCTGCAATACGACCCGAACAATGCAGAGCTCTATGACAATTTAGGATTTGCTTACGTCCACGCAGAGCGCTACAGCGAAGCGGTTGCGGCCTGCCAACAAGCGATCACGCTTTTGGGGCAGAGTGGTGAGGCTTACAAACAGGGACTGCAAAACAGAAAAGAAGTCTTGTCCAATGCGTACAAGAATCTTGGAAACGCCTATAACGGTTTGAAGGAATATAACGAAGCCGCTGAGGCGTTGAAGCACGCGACCGAGATCGAGCCCGCGAACGCCGCCGCTCATTTCAACCTTGGTTTGGCTCTGTACAACGGACGTCGTTATTCCGAGGCGATCGAAGCCTATAAAGCAGTTGTCAAGTTAAGACCTGAACTTGCAGCAGCTCACTACAACCTCGGCCTCACCTACGTTGCTATTAACGACAAGCCTGCGGCGCGGCAGGAATACGGCATTCTCAAGCCACTCAACGCGACCATGGCTGCTCAGCTTAATAGCTTGCTAAGATGAACAGTAATCCCGGTCCAGCGAACAGGAGCTTAAAACTGCATTATCAGCGTGAGATTAGACTAGCCTGTCGAGCTTTCACTTTGGCGTTTAGTTCCGAAAAAAGTCGCGCTAGATCTTTTGCCTGATAGTGTGCGTTCAATCCGCTGGGATTAGGCAACACCCAAACAACTGTGTTACCGATGAATTCCTTCTGACACCCGATAACGGCCTTCGGTCTTTCCCATGCGGTTCGGTAAGCGCCGAGTCCCAACACTGCGAGGAAAGCGGGTTGATATCGCAGTACTTTGGCAGCCAATCGTTTGCCGCCCTCGCGCAGCTCTTCGCGAGACAACTGATCTGCAGACGCAGTAGCGCGCATAACCACATTCGTTATTCCGTACCCGCTTTTCAGTAGTCCTCGTTCATCGAAAGCGGAAACCAGGCGATCTGTAAAGCCACCGGCATGCAGTGCGGGCCAAAATCGGTTACCTGGGCGAGCGAAGTGATGGCCCACAGCAGCCGTATAAAGACCGGGGTTGATTCCGCAAAAAAGAACCCGCAACCCTGGTGCAATTACGTCAGGGACGGTTTTGCCTTCAGCTGCGAGTAACTGCTCTTTGGTTGGGAGCCAGGGTTTAGCCAAGAATTGGTGATGATGTGATCATTCGATCTCGAAGCGAGTTTGTTGCGAAGCGCTTTGCTTCGCAACCCGATCTACGACAGTAACTTTTAACAGGTAGCGGCCGGCCGGTAATCCGCTTAGCGATGTTTCAGCGGCGTAAGGTATTCGCCCCAGATCCGCTACGTCTTCGGTGGAAATTTTCTTCAAAGGGCTTGTGACGACGGGCTGATCGTCTCGTATTAGCTGCACCTGAACTGCGAGGTCAGGCTTGGAATCCGCCGGCGCGCGCGCCGCATTGTAGACAAAGACCGCGAATCGAAGATAGTCGGCGGCCGAAAAGGTATGGGTAATTCTTAACTCCACCGGAAGATTTTGACTGCCCGCTGAAGAGTTGCTGATTGCAGACTGCCCGCGTATACCAACAAGCAAACTGCTCAAAGCCAATTGTCCGGAAGCTAAATTGGGAATCTCCATCCAGGCATTTGCGCTACCAGAGTGCCCGCTTTTTTCATCGCGCGCTACCACGCGGACCTGGTACAGTCCTGGTCCTAAAAAAACTGAATGGCTATAAGAGAGGACATTTCCCCCTTTCGCTGCACCAATTGAAGGCGCCTTCATTGTAATTTGGTTATTGAATACTGCACCCGCATTACCGTGATCATTGAGAAATGCTCCAGCGACGCTGACTACCGCAGTTTGCTTTCCGTCCGTCGGCACAAAGGAAAGAAACTCGCCGGGCACTTGCATGACAGCCGAAAGGATCATTCCTCTGTCCCGTGTGTTGACGTAATCCAGATTCAAAGACACCGGGATATCGCGAGTGGGGTAGGGTGCGAACATTACCTTTTTAACCTCAGCCTCAGGCGACCTGTCCGTGCGTTCTGGCTCTGCGGCCTTCTTCGCCTTCGAGTCCTTTGTCGCCGGCGGTGGAGGTTCGATATCAAAAAACCCGCGACGCACCTGCACAGTCAGGTCAGGTT
>JALYXE010000285.1 GCA_030947265.1 Acidobacteriota bacterium | reverse complement strand
GACTGGAACAAGAGCCGTACACGCTGGGAACATCCAAACGAGTCGCGCGACGGCCGCATTCTCTTCGAAAACTTTCTTAAGTTGGCTCTGGCCAATGCAGCTTAGCGTTTTGTTTTGACAGCAACTGCAAGACCAGCATGGTCCCCGATCGACTTAACGACACCAGCCTCGCCAGCGCAGCAAAGCAATTAGCAACTCGCGACAAACACCTGGCCTTCATACTGAAGAGCTGTGGACCGCCCCCTATGTGGTCGAGGCGTCCCGGCTTTTCGACCCTCATCCAGATTATCCTCGAGCAGCAGGTATCGCTTGCGTCAGCAGCTTCGATATTTGCCCGGCTTAAGAAGAACGTAATCCCTTTTCATCCTGAGCGCATGATCCAGTTGGGGGAGATCCACCTGAAATCGCTCGGTCTTACGCGGCAGAAGACAGCCTATTGCTTACACCTTGCCCAGTCGCTCCGGGATAAGCATTTGAACCTGTCCCAGCTATCACGAATGAGTGATGCGGATGCAAAGTCGCTCTTGATGGAGCTGAAAGGAATTGGATCCTGGAGCGCAGACATCTATCTGCTGATGGCACTGCGCCGAGCGGACATTTGGCCGGCGAGTGACCTGGCGCTCGCCATCGCGGTCACTAAACTCAAGCAACTCCCATATCGGCCAGATTCAAATCAATTGGCTGACATGGCTGAATCATGGCGACCGCATCGTTCAGTGGCGGCCAGAATGCTCTGGCAGTTTTACCTGGCGAGATTACAAGCTACGCGAGACGAAGCAATTAAGCGCAAAAACTCGCGAGATCGGGCAACCTAGGAACAATAAACCGAGATTCTGGAAACTCGATTCTTGATCTTAACGAACGTCCGAGCGGGGGTAAACCACACCTTCCCAACCTAAATTGGCAGGGCTTGAGCCGTCCTTTTGGAAGCGCTAAGTTTTCCCACGGTCTCTACGCCTGGTTCAAAATAGTTCGCGCTATTTGGAGATGGTTGAGGCTGAGGTCATTGGCGCGGACATTGTAAAGTCAGAGGCGATGGGTACGTTCTCCATCGTTAGCTCAACCAGGCGATCGACAACAGCGTTGAGGTCGTTTGTTTCGGCAAAGACGCGGAGTTGCTCTTCCGCTGAAGTGCGGCGTTCCAGAATCGTATGGATATGCTCAATCTCCTTGCGTGAGCCAAGCTCATCGAGCACGTCGTCGACAAACTCCAGCAACTCCAGAACCAGATCCCGCGTCGGCACCTCTTTCTGTTTACCAAAGTCGATCATCTTGCCGTCGATTCCCCAACGCACCGCGCGCCATTTGTTTTCCTGAATCAACATGCGACGATACAAACGAAAGCCAAGGTTCTTCTCGATAAGTTTAGTGAGCTTTGCGACGATGGCCTGAAACAGGGCGGCAATTGCGATTGTGTCGTCGACTCGCGTTGGAATATCGCAAATGCGAAACTCCAGCGTCGGGAAAAACGGATGCGGGCGCAAGTCCCACCATATCTTCTTGCCGTCGTTAATGCATCCCATTCTTACGAGCAGCTCAACATACCTCTGGAAACTGCCGTACGAATCGAAGTGATCAGGAATGTCCGTACGTGGAAACTGTTTGAAGACCTCCGTGCGATATGATTTGAGTCCAGTGTTGTGGCCCATCCAAAACGGCGATGAAGTTGAAAGGGCCAACACGTGGGGCAGGAAGTAACGCGCGGCATTCATGATGTGAATCCGGCGCTCTGGATCCGCAACTCCAACGTGAACATGCAAGCCAAAGATCAGGAGTGAACGGGCGACGGTTTGCAGTTCCTGGACGAGTAGCTCATATCTCTCGTCATCGTAAATCTTCTGGTCCTGCCACCGCGAGAATGGATGAGTGGAGGCGGCAACAATCACCAGTCCCGTCTTTGCCGCCAGCGCAGAGATGATGCTGCGCAGGCGGGTAATATCCGCCCGCGCCTCCTGGATGTTCTTGCAGATCCCTGTGCCTACCTCAATCATCGACTGGATCATTTCAGGCTTGATCTGCTCGCCGAGAATCATTTTGCCTTCTTCGAAAAACTCGGACACGTGCGACCGTAGTTCCCGCGAATGAGGGTCGACAATCTGAAACTCTTCCTCAATGCCTAACGTGAACTGATCAAACATGGCTTGCTGCTCCCTATTTCGCGTTGACGCTTCAATCTATCAAGCGTCGCTTAATCACGCGCCAATCGGGTCTGACTTTGCCGATGAACTCGTGGCGAAAATGCTTGAAAGCGCTAATCGGCGAATGTACAGGACTGTAAAGATCGAAGTGAACGTACCACTTTCGCGCCGTTTCTTCCACATACAGAAGATGTAGCGATGCCTCCGCCTGCCCCTTCTCGTAGAAGGCCCCCTTCGTATTGCGATGATTTGCTAAAAGCTGCGTGAAATCGTTTCGACGCGACAGCGTGGATTCCATCGCTGGACACGAGGTAAATTCCATGCCGACTCCGCCTTCGCCGTAAACGTTAGTTATGTTTTCGATGCCCTGCCAAAGACCCTTTGCAAGCAAACGGGAAAGGATTAATAACAGGGCCTGTTGCTTTGCAAGCGATATTGAGTTGAAGGCGTCTTCATCGCCGATCGCACCCCAGAGGCCGGATAGTTTGCCTGCCAATGCGTTGCGGACGTCGTCAGAAAGATCGTTCCATCGCAGCTGTGTCTCGTCGGAAGTCGAGTCAACCACCTCCAAGTTCACGTTCGATTAACCCGCGGTCCTCCTTTGACAAGCTTTGGAACCGAAGGCCCACGCCGCGCCCGGGATTGCTATAGACCACTTCTGCGTTCGCAACAAGTTGCTTTCCTCCCTGCAGCGGTATACGAACGAGCAGCACGGAGCCCTCCGGTAAGTTAGCTTGCGTATTCATGTAAAAGCCGCCAGGACTGATGTCTTTGGTGCTGGCTACACCGGTTGCGTCCTTGCCATCAAAGAACACATCGACGATTAAGCGTGAACGGTCGTAGCGGCGGCGCTCCTCCGGTTCGTGCTGGCTTTCATCAAGCTCATCAACCACGAGAAATCTCCTTTGCGTTTCCTGCGTCCCGCTGGCCCATTGTATACGCTTTGCGTAGCTCCCAATTCAAGCTTTGGCCTGTGTCCGTAGGAAAACCAAGCTGGAACTCTTAAACTACTCCTTGTTGCTAATAATAAAGGTAGGAACCATGCCGCCCCCGGAGCTCACATTTGCCAGCTCCGTAGATGAAAGCCGCGTGAAGGCGGAGCCGACTTTGCCATTAAAGAGCAGTGGATCCAGGTCGACAAGTTGCTCCGCAAATTCGACCGTCCCGTCATCTTTCAGCGCAGGGAACGTTTCACGTGCGGTAGGCACGCGCGCTTGCGCAAGATAATCACCGTTTCGGAGTGCGTTGCATAAAGCGTCATCCCAGTTAACCTCGTCAGCATTCCAACCGATGGTAATTCCGTGTCCTCCATAATCGTCGTTTGGTTTCAGAACAAGCTTTTCTCGATTTGCCTTAATATATTTGATTAGGTCGATTTCTTTCCCGAAGTAATCACTTTTCCCCTCTCGAACCCGCCGCGTCCACGGCACGTGCTTGCGAATGGCCTCCTGCTCACCATGAGAAAACAATGCGGCGCGGCGTTGGTCAGTTAAAACGGCGAAGAGGGCTTTTTTATGAATTAGCTTCGAGCGAAAACTGTTTACCATGCAGATTGCACCAGCACGGTAGGCATCCAAGAGCGCAGGATACTCATTCATGATGGGGAGATATTCATTAACGAGTAGACGTTTGTACACAATATCGATTTGGAAATCGCCAACCCGGAGACGATCGTTATCAAACTCCAACTGCTCCGGTGAACAAATCGTCGAGCGATAGCCTTCGCGCTCGAAAAATTCCTTGAATAACTCAAACTCGCTCTGCGTCGGCCTGCCGGCCAGGTCGACAATCGCAATTTGAGGCACGCTATCCGGCTTGCGACCGAGAAACTCTTCGTAAGAATCAAGCAGCACCTCAAGCAGGAAGCGGCGACCGTATAGTGGGCGCACATTGTAAACCTCGCCAAACTTCTTCATTACTGGAAGTTGGGAAAAGATGCCGTAAGCGGCGTCGACGTAGGCGATGCCGGCCGGACTCTCGCCGTTGAGTTCAACAAAACTGTATGCGCTATCGGTAAGAAATGAGTCGAGCCTCGCGGTGGGAGAGACAGCGCGATAACCCGGGTCGATGCTGATTAGTTCGCGCTCGACCTTGGTCAGTCCCAGATCATCAATAATCGAGTCGTCGCTTATTGCCGCGTCTTTAACCTTCTCTATAGCCGACCATACCGTTTCGCAGATGAGGCAGATGCGGGCGAAGTCCGTTTCAGTGACAAAGTGTGGACGCAAATAGGGTGAAAGACGGCGGCCGCCAAAAATTAACCTGGAC
>JALYXE010000409.1 GCA_030947265.1 Acidobacteriota bacterium | reverse complement strand
CTCCTGGAGGTTCGCAAGAAGTGTTGTTTTGAAGCGGGCTAATTTCTCAGGCTGCATTGGTTCCCCTTGCTTTTGTTTTTCAGTCCCAAACATTTAATCACCAAGACCCTATCTTTTCGAGGGCATCGGATTGAGGGCATCGGATTATAGCTTAGAGGCCTTTGAATATCGTAACGCGCATATGTCAATCATTGCGCTGTGGAGCCGCAGATGAGTTCGGCGGCTAGCAGTGGAATCGTCAGTTCGTGGTGGCCGGTGATTGAGTAGCCTCGTCCCGCCCCATTTGCTGTGGGCCGCCGAACTACATTTGTGAGTGGACGGTAGGATTGTATGAAATCGAAATTAGCGGTTGTAATGTCAGTCAATTGGTTACCGAGGTTGCGTACCAACGTCACCGCTTTCAAAAAAACTTCAGGTAGGGTAACCGCCGATCCGATGTTCAGGTAAATACCGCCGCCGTCCATCCGGCGGACAAGCTCGGCCAGCAAGCGAAAGTCGGTATGCGTCGTTGCTCCGAGTGCTGCTCCGTCCGCCTGCGGGTGGAAGTGACCGATGTCGCCACCGATGGTCACATGAGCAGTGAAGGGAACTTTGGTTCTGTAAGAGGCGCACAGTAAAGAGCAGTTGGCATGTTTGGGATTGAATGCGAGCAATGCTCGCCCGGTTGCTTCGCCCAACCCGATCCCTTCCTTGGCGCCTTCCTGTGCGGCCCGATTCAAAAGTTTTCCAGTCTCATCGGCTCCGCCGAACACGCCTTCACCTAGAGTGGCATCGACATCTTCTGAGGTTGAACCCACCATTGCGACCTCGGCATCGTGAACGAGCACCGAGCCATTAGCCGCGATTGCAGTAACAAAACCTCGTTTCATCAGATCAATGATAACCGGAGCGAGCCCCGTCTTAACAACGTGACCGCCTATGCCCCAGATGATTGGCTTCCGCAACGTGCGCGCGCGCCGAATGCGCGTTGCAAGTTCTCTTAAACTTTGAACCGCGAGAATATTCGGGAGACTAGTGAGAAAATCTTGAAGGGTTGAATTCTCTTCGATCGGACGCGCAAACTCGTCGAGTGAAACTTTGCTGGGGCGCGAGGCAAGCGGATATGTCTTAACAGCGCTCAACTCCAACGGTCGCAATTGGTCCTTATAGATCGACATAACCGTATAACCAGAATGGTTCAAGGAAGCTCTTCAACGTCCGCCAGGTCCTTCAGTCGGCCGCTTGCTCTCTTGTTTGTTTTTAGGTGATTCAATCCGATCAAACTCACTTCAACCCCGTCCAGCGTGTCGATTATTCTTTCCCGATAGCACTCATCGAAATCTACGCCAGATGCCCAATTCAAAATTTCAATTCGAAGAGGCTCTTCTCCCATTCGTACGATATTGTTTGGCCGAAGTAGAAGCTCAGTCGTAAGTTCGGGCGTGCCAAAACCAAATTCCTTGAGGGCAGACACAATGCGAGTTGCGTTCTCAGTCGTAGATGCAATCCAGATATCAAGATCCTTGGTGGCCCGAGGATACCCGTGATAGCCGACTGCGTAAGCGCCAATCAGAAGGTACTCAACGCCATTCACGCGTAGCAAATTCAAGAACTCTTTGAAGTCTTTCGGTAGCTCTAGACCCATAGTTCATTCGACGGAGCGTCTCCATGTGGCGCAGGCGTTCATGCGGGGTGCGGGATAACCAGTAAGCCTTATCAGCAGCATCGGCCTCTGCAAAGGAAGAGAAAACAGCAACGGCTGAACGGTCTAACGAAGGTTGGCCCGTGTCTATCGCATCCTGTGGTTCTGATTGCTTTGTCATTGGGTGAACCTAATTGTATCACGCGATCTTCTTGTCTTCGCGACGAGCGGCGCCGTTGCCATTGCGCGTCAAACGACCGTTAAGCAACGGACGAAGAACGTGACCTGTGTGGGAGCGACGAGATCGTGCAACTTCTTCAGGAGTGCCCGCGGCGACCACGCGCCCTCCGTGCTCGCCACCTTCTGGTCCAAGGTCGATGATGTAGTCGGCAGACTTAATAACGTCGAGATTGTGCTCGATTACGATTATGGTGTTGCCGAGGGAGACGAGCCGCTGAAGAACGTCGAGTAGCTTATGAACGTCCGCAAAATGAAGACCAGTAGTAGGCTCATCCAGCATGTAGACGGTGCGACCCGTCGCGCGCTTTGACAATTCTTTGGCCAACTTAATGCGCTGTGCTTCACCGCCTGAGAGCGTGGTGGCCGACTGCCCAAGCTTTAGATAACCGAGGCCAACGTCCAGAAGAGTCTGCAGTTTTTGCTGAATCTGAGGAACGTTTTCCAACAGCGGTAACGCCTCTTCAACGGTTGTGTCCAGCAGTTCAGCGATCGACTTTCCTTTGTATTTGACGGAAAGCGTTTCGCGATTGTAACGAGCGCCGCGACAAACGTCGCAGAGCACATAAACATCAGGCAGGAAGTTCATTTCTATCCGCTTCATGCCATCGCCTTCACAACCCTCACAACGTCCGCCCTTAACGTTAAATGAAAATCGTCCGGGCTTATATCCCCGCTCCCTGGATTCCGGCAGCATGGCGTAGAGTTCTCGCAGCGGAGTGAACAACCCTGTGTAAGTGGCCGGGTTAGATCGTGGCGTTCGTCCAATCGGCGATTGGTCTATCTCAATCACCTTGTCGACGTGTTCGAGTCCCTCGATGGTTGTGCAGGCCCCGGGCGCTGCGAGCGAACCATACAGATGGCGCGCGAGCGCAGGATAAAGAATGTCGCCGACGAGTGTGGATTTACCTGAACCTGAAACCCCGGTGATCACTGTTAACAACCCGAGCGGAAAGGAAACGTCGATCTCTTTCAGATTGTTGGCGCAGGCGCCGTGAACGGTCAAATATTTTCCATTTGGACTGCGTCTTTCCAGCGGGACTTCAATCTTTCTCAAACCACTAATATAAAGCCCAGTAATCGAACGCGGGTTGTGGGCAACATCCTCAGCAGATCCAACCGCCACTACCTCGCCACCATGCGAGCCTGCTCCCGGGCCCAGATCCACGACGTAATCCGCGCGGCGAATGGTTTCTTCGTCGTGCTCGACGACGAGAACGGTGTTACCGAGATCGCGAAGAGTCGTCAAGGTGTCGAGCAGTTTTTGATTGTCGCGGGGGTGCAGACCAATAGAAGGCTCGTCGAGAACATACAAAAC
>JALYXE010000281.1 GCA_030947265.1 Acidobacteriota bacterium | reverse complement strand
GGGGTAAACAAGACTCTACAACTCCTGTGGACAAAGGGGCGTTGCTGCTCGAATTAAACCCGCGCGCTACCTTGCAAGTCTTCGACTACTGCCGAATGATGCCGGAACAGGAACAGCCGCAAAAATTTAACGCGCTGGTGCGCGACGCATTTTTCGCTCGATCGGCAGCTGCCGGTTCCTAATCATTCTAGTCATACCGCTGAATTCGGTTGCTGATAGCAGCACCAAACTTCACTTTACCTGCGAATACGGCATTTCTGCCGTGTGGATGCAGGATTGGCAGTTAAAAAGGGCAGAAAAACGACAAGTCTATTGACGTAAAGACCAAAATCAACGAGAATTCAGAAAGCCTGGACGAGCGCCGGGCTAGTTCCAGGATCAGCAGCAAGCTTCCTCCCACCAATTTCCAATCCCCAAGCTATCGATTAATGAAATCGAGCTTCATCTGGTAACAGTTATAAAAACCGCGTAACCGCCGGACTCTTAAATAACGGAAAATATCGGTCGCCACGAGCTTACTTCCCGGCATTACGCGTCACATCCCTGAAGACCAAAGGACTAGTTATGGAGCAACCTTCTTCCCTGCCGAAGTTTGAAGAAACTGATCGTTCATCTATGAACAGTTCGGTCGAATTTCCACGCGCTTCCGCCTTCACGGCCGCTAAAATTTCTACGGGCGAATTTGCCCAGGCCACTCACGACTTACTCATGGAAGATTCCGTGACTAAACGCGCGGCCGCTGCACGTAAACTGGGAGGGTTGGGTCTACCATCGGCGTCGCCTTACCTTATTGCTTCACTTTTTGACAGCTCACCAGAAGTGCGCCAGGCTGCCGTCGAGTCGCTGGGCCAGGTAGGTGATTCAGCATCCCTCGAGCCGCTTCAGGATTTACTAGCTCGCGAAACTGCTGGTGGGGTCGCCCCAGTATCGATTTCCGGTGCAATCCGTTCCATTGTCGCGCGCGAATCAAAAGTGGTGGAGACGGAACCAATGGAAGCCAGTCGTCAGGGCGAGAATCGATTACATTTCAACAACCTCCCTCGAGAATGGAGCGTTCAACCCAACGGAGCAAGCGGCATGAGCCAGCCTTACGCTACTCAGGAGGAGCGCCTCCTTAGCGAGGAAGTCGCCCTCAGGAAGGCTCAAGAAGACCTGGAGCGCCGGCGTGCAGAAGCAGAGAGACTTCATCTTGCTCAAGAAGAAAAGCAACAACTGGCCACCTTGGAGGTTAACCGCCACCAGGCCGAAAGCGACAAGCGACAGACGAATGAAAAAGAACGGAAGCTCTCGCCCGAGATAGAAGCGTTACGAAGGGCGGAGTCAGAACAACTGAAGCGTATCAACGAAGCTAATGCCAAGGCACGACGGAGTTTTGTGGAGGAGGACCCTCAGCAGCCTGAAACAGAGTATCGCGTGCGCGGTACAAAGGAGACACAACGATTGCCAGAAGTTCTGAGTAGAGCGGAAGCGGAGGCCAAACTCCGACCCCAGGAAAAGGCACGAGAAGAAGTAAAGTCAAAGGCACGTCGTCAGAGCGATGAGCACGTACAACGTTTCGCTGAGCTGGAGGCCATTCGCAGCAGCGCGGAAGCAACCGCGCAAAAGCGCGCAGAAGCCGAACAGCGTCTGAGCGCAGAGATTGCAGCTCTACGGAAGGCTGAAACCGAAGCACGTCGTCGGGCCGAAGAAGAAGTAACGCGGCTGGCGCAACTAGAAGTGGCTCGCAGTGCTGCGGAAGCGGAAATTCTCTTGCGGGCTGCGGAAGAACAGCGGCTCAACACGGAAATCCAGACCGTCAGCGAGGCCGCCGAAGAACAAATCAAGCGAATGGAGGAAGCTAAAGACCGCCTGAGTGCTTTGGAAGACACGCGTCATCGAGCGGAATTAAAAGTGCGACAACGCGCCGAGCGAGAGCTTCGATTACAGGCTGAAATCGAGGCCCTGCGGCAGTCTAAGATGGAACAAACTAAACGAATCGAGGAAGCGGAAGCAGAAGCGGTTCGGTTGAATGAGGAAGAGGCTCGCCTCAAGCAATCAATAGAGGCACACCAAAAGGCGCAAGCAGAGGCCCGAGTGCAGGTGGCGGAAGAAACTCGCTTGCAAGCCGAAATGGAGACACGTCGCAGAGCCGAGGAGGAAGAGCGGAGACTTGAGAAATTAGAAGCCCTCCGTGGCCAGGCGGAAGCTGCGGCACAAAGACGAGCGGAAAAAGAGCAACAGCTGAGTTCTGAAATGGAGGCCCTTAACGACGCGGCAGCCGAACAACTCGAACGAATTGAAAAAGTCGAAGCCGATCTTCGTAAAGCACAGGCAAAAGCTCGACAGCGTGCTGAAGAGGAAACTCGTCTACTAGCAGCCAGGGAAGCGCTTCAAAAAGCCGAAACAGAAGCGCGCCGCCAGGCAGCGGAAAAGGAAAGAGTTCAGGCCCAGGCAGAAGTCCGGGCTCGCGCCGAGGACGAAAAACAACGAATAGCCGGGCTTGAGGCGATTCGCAGTAAGGCTGAAGCAGAGGCACAACAGCGAGCCGAAGTGGAGCAACAACTAAACGCGGGCATTGAAGCGTTACGCAGGGCTGAGGCGAACCAGGTCAAGCGTATCGAAGAAGCGCAAGCGGAAGCACGGCGGCTGGCAGACCAGGAAATTCGGCGGTGGGCCGAAGAAGAAGTTCGCATTCAAGCAGAAGCGGAAGCTCGGCGCCGAGACGTCGAGCAGGAGCTCCGTCGGGAAGAAGCACGGGTGCAAACGCAGACCGAGGAAGAGCAGCAGCGCGTAGCCCAGTTGGAGGCCATTAACAGCGCAGCTAAAATTGAATCGCAACAGCGCAGCGAAAAAATGCAGCGTCTGAATGCCGAACTCGAGGCACTTCGCAAAGCCGGAGAGGAACAGTCCCAGAGGATGGAAGAAGCTCAAGCGCGTTTATGCGAAGTCGAAGCAGAAGCATGTCTTAAGGCCGAAGAAGAGGAACAGCGACTTCGCGATCTTGAAGCTATTCGTGGCCAGTTCGCAGTCACGGCGAAACAGCGACTAGAGAGAGAACAACAGCTAAACGCAGAGATCCAAGCGTTAATTGGCCGCATTGAGGAAGCCGAGGCTGCTATCCGCGCCGGCGAGGAAGCGCTGCGGTCGGCTGAAGCAGAGTTGCGTAGTCATGCCGCCGAGGAAGAACGGCAGCTGAATCAGCTAGAGGATATTCGGAAGCAAGCTGAGACCCAGTTGCAACTAAAGGCCGAACAGACAAAGGAACTCAAGGCGGAAATAGGAGCCTTGCGAAAGGTGGAGGCAAAGAGGCTAAAAGAAATTGAGAAACTGGAAGCCCGCCGGTCCGAAGCCCAGGCGGAAGCGCGCTACCAGGCAGGGAAGGAAACGCTATTACTCGAAGAGTTGGTATCAATTCGCGGCAAAATTGATTTAGACGCAAAGACATGGGCCGAGAAGGAATTGAGCATTAAGGCTGAATTCGAAGCAGTGCGCAAGGCCGAGGCTGTGCAACTCAAGAGGATCGAGAAAGCAGAAGCACGACTACAGGCCCAAATAGAAAGCCGTGGACAAGCTGGAGCAAAGGCCAAAGGTCGGGGCGCGAAATCACAGAAGGGGAAAACCAAATCACCCGCGAAGGGAAGAGCCAGCCGAATCCAGCGAGAGAAGGATCGGGTGGCGCGTCTGGAGGCCATTCTTAGCGAGACCGCAGCCGAACTGAAGCGGCGAACAAAGAAGGAACGGCTGCTCCACACAAAAATTCAGGCCCTATGCAAAACTGAGGTTAACCAATTCAAACGCATCGAGGAAGCGAAGGCCCATCTTCGTGCTCAGGAAGAGGCGCTTGGAGCTCAGGCGGACGAAGACGCGCGCTTGCTCATGGAAGAGCTCAGCCAGCAAACTGGAGTAGAACCAACCCCACTCAACCAGGAACTTGTGGCAGCAGAATGGCTCCTGGCCCCGGTCAATGAAGAAACAGTGACGCCGAAATCAACCGAGGAAGAACACGAGTTTCACGCGGAGATTGACGCCGCCGTTGATTCCATACGTCCGGTTGAAACATGGCAGTTTGCTGTGATCGATGAGCAAGAGGTCGCGGTCAACGATCAGGAAGGGCCTCAGCCGCAAACTGAAGCAATCGAGGACGACGGTGCGGAGAGCCAACCACTGCCATTCGACCTTCAAGCAGAACCATCGATCCTGGCAGAGCACGCCTCATCGCTTATCGCCCATGGGGATGATGATGTTGAAGCAAGTGCTGAAGAAGAAATCGACTTGGGCAGCGACGATTGGTTTGTTTCAGCAGAGGTAGCGTCAGAGGAGACGTTCGTCTCGGAGTTGTCAACGGAAGATTTTCTTAAATCGATCGATCTTGTAGAGATGGAAAAAGGGTTACAACCTGCGGATGAAGAGTCATCGACCGCCTCAGCTTTGGTTGAACGCTTAAAAAGCGGGGATCCGGCCTCGCGCGCGTCCGCTTTGCAGAAACTAGCCCAGTTGGATGAGGACGATGCCTTCAAATTAATTACAAATCTATTTGACGATAGTTCGGCGGCTGTCAGAAATGCTGCGGCTCGCGCACTTTACGAGTTTAAGCCGGATCATGCTGCTTCATTCACGCGAGCGCTGCGCGAAGCGTCTGCTGAGCGCCGGCGAAAGATCGCCTCGGCGCTTGACGGCTCGGGCCTGGCAGCCGAAGCGATTAACGGTCTGGCTGGCGAAAGCCGAGAGAAAACCTATGACGCATTCTCGATACTGTTTTTGATGGCCAAGGCTGGAGAGGTTCAATCGCTCGTAAAAACTATTGAGAATCATTCCAATCCCACCGTTCAGCTGTCGGTCATTAAGCTGCTCACTTTCAGTAACCAACCCGACATCATTCCCGCTTTTCGCAGCCTGGCGGTTAGGGGTTCGATACCTCCCGAGGTCCGTTCCGCGCTCATGGAATCCATTAACGAAATCAGCAACAACGCGCGCGAGCACACGCGGTCTGCAGCGTAGCCAGTAACTCGTTTCCAGCGGCTTGGCACGAAGAGAAGAATTAACAATCGCCGGGTTAGGCAGTGAAGGTACGACTCCTGAGGTTCGCTTTACCTATACTAGAAATGGTCTAAGAGTTCGGTGAGTGATTTAATAAAGATGTCAGGACTATAACTCTCCAATTTCCAACTAGTCGGATAAGCGCTGCGCACTCCCACTGTCAACATCCGGGCGCGCTTACCCATTTCAATATCCTCAGGACTGTCGCCGACATAGCAAGATGCATCTGCCGAACAACCGAGCGAGCGCATTGCTGTTTCCAAACCTTCAGGATGCGGTTTTTTCTTTCCCATCTGTTCATTGCAGACTACCACTTCAAAAACGCTGTCGAAACCCAGCTCCTTTATTTCCCGAGCAACACGGCAATCGCTGCCACTGCTGACCACGCCCAGCCGAAACCCTTTTCGCCGCAAACCAAAGATCGTTTCCTGTGCCCCTCCTACCAGTTGGGCCGTTTGCTCTCCATAATGCTGGATCCAAAGCTCATCGGCCGTTTGCCATTTGTCCTTTGGTAATCCCATTGCTTCATAAACGGAATACCAATTTGGGGAATAAACTCTGCGATAGATATCGTGATCGAAAGCTACTCCAAGTGCTGCAAACGATTGCTCGAAGGCCGTCAGACCCAGCTGGGCGGAATCAACTAGAGTTCCATCCCAATCGAATAGCAGGGTGCTAACGGATGCTGCCTTAGGATTCATCAGTAAGACGCATTGGCGAGCGGCCAAGGAAAGCGTGACTCAGTCGGCAATTGCTACCGTTAATTCGCGAAGTGGGACGGAAGCCGATACATCGTCTGTTGCCTCCTCCTCGCGATTAACTCTGGCGTAGAGAATGTCGCGCTGTTGAGGAGTAAACCCCGCTTCACGGATCAGGTAGCGGAGCATCCGCTCATCCGCTCGATTGTGGGCTCCGGCGGCCGAGACGACATTCTCTTCAATCATGATTGAACCCATATCATTTGCCCCAAAGCGTAGGGCCACCTGTCCCAGTTTTAGTCCCTGAGTTAACCAGGACGATTGGAAGTTTTCAATGTTGTCGAGAAACAGTCGCGACACCGCAAGCATTTTCAAATAATCGATGCCCGTCGGCTCTTCCTTGATTCGTCGCCCCAGCGCCGTGTTCTCGCGTTGGAATGTCCACGGAATAAAAGCAGTAAACCCGCCAGTCTCATCCTGCAAATCGCGCACTCGTTGTAAATGCCTGACGCGGTGCTCGACCGTATCGCCAATTCCAAACATCATTGTCGCAGTGGATCGCAGGCCAACTCGGTGCACGGCCTTCATTACTGCCAACCACTCATCAGTCGTACATTTTGTCGAAACACGTTTGCGGACTTCGTCGTCAAGTATTTCACCGCCTCCGCCAGGCAGACTATAGAGACCGGCGTTTTTCAAACGTGCCATGATGGTCTCATAGTCGAGCCCGGAGATCAGATGGATATTATGAATTTCCGGAGGCGAGAAACAGTGGAGCTGAAAGTTCGGATACTTTTGATGCAGCGTCCGCAGCAAATCTTCATACCAGTCAATGCCGAAGTCGGGATGCAAGCCACCTTGCATCAGAACACCGGTGCCGCCGAGCGAAATCGTTTCATCAATTTTGTCGCAAATCTCTTCAATTGTGCGAACGTAAGTGTCAGGGGCTCCGGGCCGGCGGTAGAACGCACAGAACGTACAGACCACATTGCAGACATTCGTGTAGTTAATATTGCGATCAATAATATAGGTGACGATATTGTCAGGATGTCTTCGCCGACGAATCTCGTTGGCGGCAGTGCCAAACCGTGCGATGTCATAGGATTCAAGTAGCAGAGTACAGTCGTCAACTGAGAGGCGATTGCCGGCCAAAACACTTTCAAGAATAGACTGAATATCTTTCATGTATCTAGAGAAATACTATCGTGTGGCTTCACAAATTCAAAGGCTTCAGTGCAGGAATCAAGTTATTCTTGTGAGCAAGCTTGTAGAACAGGTCAAGGCCTGCGCACAGTTCAGCGTCAAGGGAAAAGCTGATGTTCTCTTTCAAGTAGTCTTTTAACTCAATTCGGCTTAGACCTAACAATGGTTGGTAAAAGTCGATAATCTCTTCTGCTCGCGCGAGCCCTTCATCGCGGGCTGCCAAAAAATCTATTGCGTGGCTTTCTGAACTAGCATCGGGGCTAATCATCCACAAGGCAAAAACAAATCCCAGTCCTGTATGCTTTCGCCAAAGACTCGCCATGTCCAAAATTCTCAAGTCTTGCCGTCGAATGGTCATGGCCGGATCCCCAATAATTAAAGCCGCGTCGTTGCGAACCAACATCTGTTGAAGATCGGGTGCGGCCGAAATCCATTCAGGTTCAAAGCCCAAAAACTCACGAAAAATTATCTTCACCAAAGCGGCAGAGGTGCGGGACGACTCATCAAGCGCGACCGTGCGGATACTCTTTAACTCATCGAGTTTCGTAGCCAGAATTACGCTGCGAACTTTTTCCCTCGACGCAATGCAAACCTGCGGCACCACTTCGAGGGCGGGTATTCGCTGATATTCGATAGCTGGAACCAGCGCGATGTCAACCTGACCTCGTGTCAGTAACTCCGCACAGCGTGCTGGAACGCCTTCGATTAGCTCGACAACACTCTTCTGAGAACCATTCCTGAAACTCCAGATCAGCGGAGCCGTATTTAGATAACTGGAAGCTGCTAGCAGAGGCTTGCGTTTAACATTCGAAGTAATAATAAGATTCCTCGTCTAACGATGCTTTGCGGGGCGTGATGCTAACGAAATAACCGCTTACACCGCAAGCGGCTTCACTTAGCTTTATTGGTAGAACGTTGACACTTTTCGCGAGCGACAATTACTATGCCGCCGACAACAACAAAAGATTAATCCTAACTCGATGCAAATTTACGACGTTAGCGTCCCGCTATCCGCGGCGACACCCACTTATCCCGGTGACCCGCGAATTGAGATCACGGAGTGGCTGACCATGGCTAAGGGTGACGCCGCGAACGTTTCGCTCCTGCACTGCGGCGTGCATTCAGGCACCCACGTGGACGCGCCAGCACATTTTATCGAAGGGGGAGTCAAACTGGAGTCCCTCCCTCTTCAGAGCCTTATCGGAGCAGCAGAAGTGGTGGAGGTACCGGACGACGTCAAAATCATAAATGAGGGCTTCGTCGCCGCCAATTGTGGTCAAAACTGCCAAAGAATCCTTTTCAAAACACGCAACTCAAATTTCTGGAATAATTCTGAGCAAGGCTTTCGCGCAGATTACACGTATATCGACGCCGGCGCCGCCAGACTGCTGGTTGAATCAGGAATCAATCTCGTCGGGATTGATTATCTATCGGTAGAACAATTCCAGTCGGACAAGTTTGAAACTCATCGCATCCTGCTCTCTAACCACATTGTGATTCTGGAAGGTTTGGATCTTCGAGAAGTCGCGGCTGGGTCTTATGAGTTGATTTGTTTACCGCTGAAAATTGCCGGTGGCAACGGCGATGGCGCCCCAGCTCGTACCATATTGCGCACTCTGAACTAAATCCCACATTGAAGATATCTATTCCCGGCAAATATCATGGCAGCGAGAACTGACAAAGACTATAAAGAACGCGTGTATCGTATTGTCCGTTCAATTCCGCGCGGACGCGTGATGACTTACGGACAGCTCGCCGAGATTCTCGGCGAAGGCTACACAGCGAGAACAATCGGTTTTGTAATGCACGGCTCTGATGACCAAACACCCTGGCACAGAGTCATCAATGCGCAGGGCGGATGCTCTACCGGAAGAATCGCTATCCCCTATGACAAGCAACAACGGATGCTTGAGGCCGAAGGAGTAAACTTCAATGAACACGGGCGGTGCGACTTGCGAAATTACCTATGGATTCCGGACGAGACAAGAGAGGAACGCGAAGCGCGACAAAAAGCAGCCACCCGGTTCACGAAATAGAATTCGCCAAAAGGACACCCCATGAACCGAAATCCCATTGATCAACGAACGCCATATGCAGTTAGTCCTCCTCGTTTTTCAGTTTCGCATCAAATGGTAACCACTGCTTTTGAACTACCGAACTTCCGTATCACACAAAACCTCGGTATCGTTCGTGGAATCGTCGTTCGCTCGCGAAATATATTTGCGACCATCGGCGCCGGCCTGCAAACCATCGTTGGTGGAAACATTACCGTTTGGACCAGGCTTTGCGAACAAACACGCGCCGATGCATTTGATATCATGATTCAGCATGCAACTGAAATCGGAGCGAACGCAATAGTCGCTGCGCGCTACGATGCGACCGAAGTTTCTACCGGAGTCACTGAAGTGCTGGCGTACGGCACGGCCGTCATCGTGGAACCATCCAATGCCGAAGCGAGCTACCGCTCATGATTGAGGGCAAGCTCACAATCGCCCAGCTC
>JALYXE010000261.1 GCA_030947265.1 Acidobacteriota bacterium | reverse complement strand
AGGGTAATGCGAGCTTCAAGTATGCCGAGATATGGGTTGATTCATCGGGCATGCCGGTGCAGACAAAAATCGTCGAGAAGAACGACGATGCGACTACCATGCGACTGAGCGGCCTGGAAAGAAATCTGAAAATTTCCGCTGACGAGTTTAGCGTCAAATTGGATTCCAACGTAAAGATCGTTAAGGGTTAAGGTAAGCGCTGCACAATCAAGCTAAGGGGCTCTGAGATGGTAAATCAGAGTCCCTTTTCCTTTTCCGAAATGATGGTCCGCCACGCGCGGTTGCGTTTGTGCGTCTGTGTCGCCTATCCTTCGATTCAACATGGTCGATAAGCTCTGCAGCTTTCTTTGGCCAGCCCCTGGATTTTCCGCAAGATGCGAAAAAGCAAATTCGTTAAACTAAAACTTCGTCATGCCAGCTTCATCAGTCGTGCGTTGCTTTCAACTCGGCATCCGGTGCTCGCCCATCTAATTCCGATGCGCCGCTGCAACTTGGCTTGCGGTTACTGCAATGAGTATGACCATAACTCCTCGCCAGTCCCCATCGACGTAGTCAAACGCCGGTTAGACAAGCTTGCCTCGCTGGGCACTTCCATCGTCACCATCTCAGGCGGTGAGCCAATGATGCATCCGCAACTCGACGATATTATTTCTCACATTCGCCTTCGCGGCATGATTGCGGGCCTCATCTCAAATGGTTACTACTTCACGCCTGAGCGTATTAAGCGTTTGAACAAAGCCGGGCTCGAGCATCTGCAGATCAGTATAGACAACGTGGAACCCGATGAAGTTTCACGAAAGAGTTTGCGCGTGCTTGATAAGAAGCTGCGGTATCTTTCAGAGTATGCCGACTTTCACGTCAATATCAATTCTGTAATTGGTGGAGGAATCAAGAATCCGGAAGATGCACTTGCCGTTGCGCGACGCGCTGTCGAACTAAAATTTTCAACTACCGTCGGGGTCATCCATGACAACGACGGAACCTTGAAGCCTCTTTCGGCTAAAGAGAAAGACGTCTTCCAGCAAGTGAAGAAGATGGGCAACAAAGACCACGCTCGTTTGAATTGGTTTCAGGACAGTATTGCGGAAGGTAAACCTTACAATTGGCGTTGTCGCGCCGGCGCCCGCTATCTATATGTTTGCGAAGAAGGCTTGGTTCATTGGTGTTCTCAGCAGCGCGGCTATCCTGGCACTCCGCTCGAAGAATACTCCATGGCTGACTTCGACCGGGAATACAACACGGAGAAGTGGTGTGCTCCGACCTGCACGCTCCAATGCGTGCACCAGGTGGGAATTCTCGACAATTGGCGCGATCCGCAACACGCTCCCGGCGTGACTAAGCCGGAAAGCTCGCTTCAAGATACTATCCACGAAGTGCTGCGGGCGGAGTGATAAACGACGGCGGGTGGGAAACTCACGAATCAGGCCCTCCCAGCGTTCCGCCAACTGTAAATAGCGTAACCGAGCTTGAGAGCCCGAGGCCGGAAAGTCTACCCGCCATAATCACAATCATTTCGCCTTTCTCCACGGCCCCGCTTTCCAGCAAGACTTTCTCTCCGCATTTGAGCATCTCTTCGGTAGTGGCCGCCTGGGGAGCTATCAACGACTCCACGCCCCAAATCAAAGCCAACTCATTTTGTACTTCCTGAGAGTTTGTCAACGCGATGATGCGCTGTTCGGGCCGCAAAGTTGACAACCTGCGCGCCATTAGTCCCGATTCGGTCAAGACGGCGGTTACCCTTGTCCCCATCTCTGCCGCCGCGAACGCAGCAGCCTCGCAAAGGGCGCGGCTCACCCGCCCCGATTGTCGTCCGGCCCATTTGGTAATTTTGTCCGGAGCAGCCTCTCTGCCCGATTCTGCCGAGTCGATAATGCGACACATGGTTTCTACCGATGAGACGGGATAAAGTCCGCTGGCAGTTTCATTAGAAAGCATAAGCGCATCGGTTCCATCCCAGACCGCGTTGGCTACGTCAGAAGCTTCGGCGCGAGTGGGCCTCGGATTCGTGACCATTGATTGGAGCATCTGAGTCGCCGTGATCACCATTTTCCCGGCCTGCACGGCCTTTTCAATAATTCGCTTCTGATAAACCGGCACAAGCTCGACGCTCGTTTCCACACCCAAATCACCGCGCGCTACCATTACTGCGTCCGCCGTGGCGATGATTTCGTCCAGATGATCGATTGCTTCCGCCTTCTCGATTTTTGCCACCAGGGGCGCGCGTCCACCGGCTTCTCGAATTAAAGTTTTTGCGCGCGAGCAGTCTTCAGCACGCCGAACAAAAGAAAGCGCAATGTAATCAACCTTCTGCCCGACTGCCCACTTGAGATCCTCAATGTCTTTCTCGGTCAACGAGTCGATGGGGAGGGCCACTCCCGGCAGATTAATACCTTTTCGTTCACCGAGTACGCCGCCATTAATTATGCGGCCCACAACATCAGTCTTCGTCTTGCTTTCTACCACCAGAGCGATTGCTCCGTCATCAAGCAACAGTCGGATGCCCGGTTCTACTACCTGGGCGAGATCCGGATAGTTCGTGGCCACCTCCGCTTCATCCCCGACAATATCTCGCGTGGTAAGAATGAAAGTATCGCCCGCTTTTAATGTGACAGGCTTTCCCTCTTTCAGTTGGCGAGTGCGAATCTTTGGCCCCGACAGATCTACAAGCACGGCCAACGGCCGTTTCAATGTTCTGGCAGCGTCCCGTGCGCGTTTGATATCTTCCGTCTTCTCTTCGCGCGTGCCGTGAGACATGTTTATGCGCACGGCGTTTGCGCCGGCACTCAGTAGACTTTCAATGACGGCGGGGTCACGCGAGGCGGGTCCGAGCGTCGCGAGAATCTTTGCTTTTCTCATTTCAGTTTACGGTCCATGTTTTGAGCCTGCTCGCTCGAGACAAGATCTGAGCTCAATACAATCCGGGAATGATTGCGCGCACACGGTGCGCGTAGTCATCAAATTCTTTACCAAAAGCCTGACCCAATAATCTCTCTTCGCTTCGGATGCGAATCGTCGTCCCGATGAAAAAGACTACAAGAGCAGCAAGAAGGGCTACCGGGTTACTGATCGCCAATCCCGTTGCCAATAACATCCCCAGCATGCCGGAATAAATCGGATGTCGCACATAAGCATAAGGTCCGCTTGTCGCAAGTTTGTGTCCTTCGACCAATCGGGCGGTGATACTCCATTCCTTGCCCAGGGTTTTCACGGCCATCATGATTAGCCATACAGAACCCAATGCGACCACTACTGCCAGGAGGCCCGCAGCGGTCGACACTAACTCGTTCCCTGACCGAATTGGTGTGAACGGATGTCGATGCATCCCCCAAACTATCGCGTAGGAAAAACCCTGCAAAGCAACTCCGGTAATGGATCCTCGATCGCGTTTTTGATCTGGCGGACTCGGTGGCTGCTTGCGAAAGAAAAAAACCCCGGCAAATGTAAACCAACATAACATCACCCCGACGAAAGCCAGAGTTGGCAGGAATTCCAAAGTGATTCTCATGATTTGTTTCCTGCTCAACCTCTGGCTGCGACAATCCAGGCGCGGCCTGACCCAGAACGTTTGCGCTCTTACGCTTTCGCGCCATCGCCTGCTTTCAGGAATTCCTTCTCAAGCCTCCTCCTGCGTGCGCCCATGATCGTGCCGTTAACCCCCATGGCGACTCCGGTCAGCATATAAGCGATGCCAGAAAGTCCCGCATAGCGCGGTCCGCCCAGGAGAACAATACAGATTGAAAGGACAGCCACGCCACAGTTGAGGGCGCTTTCCTGAATGCTGTTTCTCGTGTCAAAAATTTCCAGCTCATTAAGATCAAGCGCGGCCTTTTTATGGTATGCGCGCCAGTAAAGCAAAATGAAAACCGCGAAGACAGCCAGATATCCAACGCCAAAAATCAACATCAACTTAGCCATCTGGTCGCCTTCAATCATCGCTTCGAGGTTGCCATTTGGAAGTCGCACCTCCCCGTGACCGCCCAGAAGTCGATCCACAAGAAATGTAAACAAAAATTTCAATGGGTAAACGTAGAACAGCACCACGAAAAGCAAAGCAGCATTGAGTAATACGGTTACGGTGTCCTGCAAGCCGTAGCGGCGGAAAAATTTGTATTGATTGAACCAGACACCAAAGAGCAGCACAAAACTTATCGCAAAAGCGCCAAAGCCGCGCATCGTTTCCGCGAGTTCATTAAATGTCTTAGGCACTTCGAGTGACACAACCAGGAGCGTCACTGCGAAGGCGAATACCGCATCGCTCAAACCTTCAATGCGAGATATTTCATGGCTCCGCCAGCGAAAATGGCCGCTGCGTCCGATATCCTTCTGGATAAGTTTCTCTCGAATCATCCTTCCTCCAATAGTGAGTGATTCGCAATCGCTCCTGTGAACGCAATCTGTCGCCCCTTGCGGGGTCAGAGCATGATTCGCTGCCGCAGACCCCCGGGCTTCCGCCAGCTGATAGCAGGCTCATTGAATGCTTTCCCGGTGGTTGCAATCCGTCCGAAAGTTTACTTCTTCCCTTTCGAAAATTTCATTATCTACTCGACGGCTTCGCTGTTTCGGCTTGAATCAATTGCTCCAGCTGCGTTCCCGTCGATTTTTCATACCCGATGAATCGCTTGACAAGTTGACCGTCTCGCCCAAGGACAAACGTTTGGGGAATTGTCTGATCGTCGTAAAGAAAAAGATCTGTCAGGGCCTTGTCAGGAAAACCAAGCGAATACTGGATGCCGAGTTCCCTGGCAAACTCAGCCACCTTGATTCGATCGTCCGGACCTCCAACATTTAGTCCAACTATCTGCAATCCTTCCGGTCCATATTTCTTTTGCAGCATTATCAGCCGCGGAATACTTTCGCGACACGGCGCGCACCATGTCGCATAGAAATCCAGCACCAACACTTTACCCTCATAGTCCGCAAGCGTCGCGCGCCTGCTGTCATTCAATGCCCAACCCATTTCGGAGCGCGCTTTCAGCGGGGGCATGGGATAGGT
>JALYXE010000260.1 GCA_030947265.1 Acidobacteriota bacterium | reverse complement strand
GTTCCGAACTGTACTCTGTCGTTATTAGCGCGCAACGCGGCGGCGTCGACGACACCGCTGAGTTCTGGAGAAAGCGGCAACGTATCGGCGGTCGTCATCGCTATTTCGTCCGTGGTGAGCTTTTCGGGCTCCGGAGTTACTACTGGCCTTGGAAGCTCCGCCGTTGAGATTTGTTCCTCTGGTGGGCGACCGCCCACGAGCACGCCCACCTTATCTATCAAGCGTCGAATGGATTGAAATGGCTTAGTCAAGGTGTCATCCGCGCCAACTCTGCGCGCCTCCGCTTCGTCGAATGGCTCAAATGAGCCCACCAGAAGCATAACAGGAATATTCTTCAGCTTCTCATTTTGTTTAATGTACTCACAGACTTCGTAGCCATTCATTTGCGGCATGAAAACATCCGCCAAAACGACATCGGGAGTAAACTCTTCCAGGCGTTCAATGGCCTCCCTGCCATTGTTCACACAAACTACGCTGACTCCTTCGTCGGCAAAAGTGAGATCAACAACCTTTTGAATCGTGATTGAATCGTCGGCAAGTAGGAGTTTGCGTCCAGCTAACAAAGCTTGGGTACCTTAGCTGAATTGAGCGCCGCTGGAAGGGCTAGGAAATCTCCCAGTCGGCGCGAGGCTTGTTTACCGCTTTGTCTACTAATGCGCGGATTTCAGCAGCAAAGCCACATTTTGAAACTAACACCCACGCCGATAGCGCGTCAAGAGTTTTAGCCCGGTTACTAGCAGACCAGGACTATCGCGAGGGTCCTGCGAGCTGGATATCGTCGGCCGTGTCGTCTTTGCCATCCGGGCCCGCCGACCGCAGTATGAAATGGTCGTGTTCACCCTGATACTTGTAAGGCTGGTGCCACGGATCCACGCGAATCACCTCAGTCAGATAACGGGGATTGAGATGGTCAATGACTACAGCCTCTTTATCTGAAACCACGTAAAAGCCATGGTCTCGGCGAAACTGCTCCAGACCTTTGGCAATCGCGGCCAATTCTGTCCTTGCCTTCTTCTGCTTCTCGTCATTGACTGCGGTCACCAGAGGTGCGAGTTTCACCCATTCACGATTGCCACTTCGCAATTCAGAAACTTTCCAACCAGTCTTGTCGTCATTCACAAACCGAACCTCAGCCTTAACCCAGGCTACAACTACGGCGGAGGGTTGAGACGCGAGAGGTATCGCGAGCGTTGATACGTTCTGAATCCGAACCAAGTCTGAAGGAACTTCCAGGCCCAGAAGGCTGCCCAGCAAGCATCGCGCTCGCTTCACACTTGGATCCACAGCTGCTGCACCTCGGAATGGCGCGTCGGGCGCGCTGCATTCATTTGCACCCAATTGAGTCTTGAGTGCCCTCGCGATGAGATCAATCTCTTCCCAGCGATCCTGACCGATTCTGATCTCAGCCACGCGCCAATTTCCCTGCTGGTCGTTTTCAAGCTTGAAAACGGTCCTGATCTCAGCTGAGACTTCCGACACTGCGGCGCCCGCGGAAACCGTCTTCACGCGCACTGATCCATTCGTAAGCGTGAACCCCGCCATGCGAGTTATCAATTTGCGCGCCTGCCTGGCGGTCAACTCCGCTCGGGCGCTTGAAGAGGTGAAGATAAGAACGCACAAAGCGAGCAAGCCAAAGAATGTGGCCCGCGGAATTTTCTGCCCGTGGAAAGAGATCGTAAAGATCATAAATCAGGTAATGGCTTTGCCAATCAACATCTGCAACATGATGTGCAATTGCGCCGTTGTGAATGGCTTAGGCAAGAAGACTACTGCGCCGGCAGAAAAACTATCGGACGAGAGTTTCGGATCCTGCTCGGCCGTCATCATCATTACCGGGATCCGCATAAGTCGTTTTTCAGTCTTCATGTAACGAACCAACTCGGGCCCGGAGATGTGCGGCATTACGACGTCGAAGATTGCAGCAGTAAAAGTATGATCGCCCTGCAAAATCTTGTAAGCCTCGCGTCCGTCGCGGGCGGTGACGACCCCGAATCTTTCTTTTTCGAGTATAGCCGAGACTAAACGCAGAATTGCCGGATCGTCGTCTGCAACCAGAATTCGTCGCTTCTCGGTATTGTCGGCGGGACTATCTGAGGTTGTTGGTTTGGTTTCCTTATTCACCATTTGTTCTCATACTTCCACGGCACGGCTGCTCTCACCGGCGCGAGTTGATAGTTCCGCAGCAAGTTTGATTGCCGCCATCATGCTCGAATGTTCTGCGATTCCTTTGCCGGCGATGTCAAACGCCGTTCCATGATCGACCGAGGTGCGTATGAACGGCAATCCGAGAGTAACATTTACAGCCTCGCCAAACGAAAGACATTTTACGGGAATCATCGCCTGGTCGTGATAACAAGCGACTACCGCGTCAAACTCGCCGCGCGAGGCTCGCAGGAATACCGTATCAGCGGAGAAAGGGCCCCGGACATTTATCTCGTCAACGCCCCGGCAGGCTTCGATGGCCGGCACAATCTCGGAAGATTCTTCCATGCCGAATAATCCTCCCTCCGCGCCATGAGGGTTAAGGGCAGCCATCGCCAGCCGCGGTCGTTCAATTCCCCACCGCTTCAGCTCTCGATTCGTCAAGTGGATAGTACGCATAATGCGATCGCGTTCGACCAGCCTTATTGCTTCAGACAACGGTACGTGGGTTGAAATTAAAACGACCCGCAAATTCGCCGCAACGAAAGCCATCGCATATTCTTCGCTGCCGGTGAGATGAGCAAAAAACTCAGTGTGGCCGGGAAAGCTGTAACCACCCAGAAAAAGTGATCGCTTGTTAATTGGCGCCGTAGCTATGGCATCAACGCTTCCGGCCGCACACAACTCCAC
>JALYXE010000218.1 GCA_030947265.1 Acidobacteriota bacterium | reverse complement strand
CAGTTATTCGCTCGGGCGGGTCGGCCGATGCCAGCAAGGTAAACATTTGAGCAGCTCGGCTAACTTCATCAAGAACGCTCTGGTCACGGGGCGTAACATAAGTGACGCCATAGCCGCGACCGGGATCGGGCGTCAAGATCCAAAACATTGCTCCTGCGCACCCCGCTCGAACATTGCTTTCAAAGAACGCGCGAAACCACATCGCCTGAGAAAAGCCTTTATAGCCATCCACACCCATTCCGAATTCACCAAAAACAACCGGTTTTTTGATTGAAAATCCTGCAGCAGCCCGGTTGTCGATGAACTCGGCCAGCGCTGTAGGTGAATCAACAAAACTGTCCATGTCGTCTTTGGGATAGTTGTGAACGTCGCAGTAATCGATATCCGGCAATTGATGATCTGCCAGCCACTCCCGCCTTTCCGCCGCGGTGCGGTAACCCCAATCGCCCGGAGCGACGATGTGATTTGGATCGAGGGACTTCAAATAGCCGCTCATCTCCTTAATCCAAGCGCGCCGCTCCGCCCAACGACCGGTTACCGCCTGGGCTTCATTCATCAATTCCCAGCCAAAAATAGTCGGGTCGTCGCGGTAAGAAGTCCCAGTTATGGTGTTGCGTCGCGTGACAATTTTTTCGAGATGCTCACGATAAAGGCGACGCGTCTCTTCGTTTGTATAAAAGAGCATGGCGCGTTGCGGATTAATGCCGAAACGGAATCTGTCGTCGGCGGCATCAGTTACGCCTGCCCAGCGCAAGTATTGTGTAATGCCACCGGTATCGCGCCACCAGTTTGCCAAGCACAGTTGCACTTTAAGGTTGTTGTGTGCTGCCTCGGCGAGAACTTTGTCCAAATGAACAAACGCTTCTTCGTTCCATTTGCCGGGCGACCAGCGAAAGGGATGAGTGCGCGGCCAATCGGCAAGATCCGCTACTGGCCCAACGTCGTTTGGTCCACCTTCGCCTGAGGCCCATACACGCACAACCCGGATACCAGCCTGAGAGGCGCGCGCCAGCGTTTCCGGCATTCGCGCGCGATCTTCATCGCGGTACATAACGGCGACGTTTGCGCCAACGAAACGAAAGGGAGCGCCGCCTATAAGGAAGCGGCTGCCACGCGTCCGCACGAACGCGTTTCTCCTGTTGCCGTCGTGGGAATCACGCTGTTCGCGAATTAACAAAAACGCCGCGCTCACACCAATCGCGAGCGCGGCCATAAACAGAAATCTCTTTGTCATTCAGGAAAACACTATCCTGACGCCCCCACCACCCCCAGCGCCGGACTGCTCGACATGCCCGGTCCGCAGGCGCAGTGCCGACAAAAGCTAGCGCGGGCTTGTCAATCTAATAAAGCCCATAATCGCGCAAATAGCCGCGATCACAACAAAGAAGTTGAAGAATGTCAGAATAGTAAATATCAGGTCGTTGTCTTTCGTTAGCATTCCAAATCCCAGCCCAATGAATTGAAGATGAAACAAAATGAGGCAGACTGCCGCGAAAGAAAACCATCTTGCCGATGCACCAAATGCTCGCGCGCGCGCGAAGCCGAGCACTGCCGCTATTAACCAGGCCACGGCGCCGAGTGCGAGCATGCCCAGCATAACCGGAGCAAAGTAGCTGGGCTCGTGAAAACTTGTTTCCACCTGTGCAAGAATTACCATCACAGCCATATGCAGCTTCTCCTATAAAAGTTTTGATCTTTCTAACACACTAAGCGCCGTTTGCGCACTTCGAAAGCCGTATTTGTGCACAAACGGCGTTAGAATTCGATTCGTTAATCAGCTAACGGGGCGCGCAATCAGCGTTGTCGGCGGCCAAACAGACATAGTCGAAGCGAGCGTCAATGATGCCGGCTTCGCATTCTACTGAGTGATGTGAATTTCTTCTTCCTGGTTGACGTGACCCAGGAAGTAAAGCAGTCCGCAGACGAAAGCAACCGCTGCCAAACCAAGTGAATACCAGCCGTAACGGTGGCCTCCACTGGCCTCTTCGAAGGTTACGAACTTATAGAAATAAAAGATCGCACCCGCAGCAGCCAACAAACCCACGATCGCGGCCAGCATGTCTTTCAATTTCATTTTTACCTCCGGCCAATGAGTCGTTATGAAGGTTAAGGAAAAAGCCGATATCGATTAGTTGGGCTGCATGTTAACGCCAGGCATCGAGGAACGCAAGTATTTCAGTTGTCGGGAAGTTTTCAGTCTACCGCAGCTCGAGAACTGGGCCGGAATCCACGTTTCACGTTCCCCTCCACGCGGTCCCCCAAAAAACCGCAAAGACCTGAAAAATCGATCTTCCGGACGATCTTTTTTGAATTCTCCGCGCCCTTTGCTTGTGAAAACGCCGGAACAGCCTTCGGCCAGGGTAGCGCCCGCTTATTCACTCAAGAATGATTCGTTTGTCGCCGGCGCGACGAGTAATACGCTCGCGGTCGAGATATTCCAACAGCGGGATTGCGTACTTGCGTGATACGCCGGCCAGCTCTTTGAATGTGGCGACGTCAATAAGTTTGTCGCGGCTACGCTGTGACGCATACTCGAGCAGCAGCTTTTTCAAATGGTCCAGCGCCTGCCGAGGGAAAAACATCTCAGGTTGCACACGCACCAAAGTGCCATCATCGATGAGTAGTTGCAGAATTTTTCTTGCATGCGCGAGCTGTGACGCTGACACTCCTGCGTCTTTCAATACCTGCTCAAGCGAAGGTGCTTCGAGTCCCGCTTTGGCATAGGTCTCAGCGATCTTATCGCGTAGTTGGGCGTCGGCGTCCGAGAGTTGAAGGCTATGCGCGCTTGCGCGCACCAGATCCTTTTCCGTAACCAGCAGGCGATCCTTCTCAAGTCGCGTAATCACCGTGCGAAAGATTTCAGGAGCCGCATGAGCGAAATTGCGCTCTCGCAAGGTCTCACGCGCGAGGCCGCGAGAAAGCGGCTGCTGATGATGATGTTGTTGGACTTCTTCAACCGCTACTCGAGAGAGCCGGTCGAAGTTTTCCCTCGCAATGAACACACCTTCTGCCTCGACCAGGGTTCCCTCTTGCTGCGCCTCTTTTGCGACCTGCGACAACACTTCATTATTCCAACCTGTTCGCGCTGCCATGTCGTTCAGCCTCAGTCCCTGGTCTCCAGAGGCTTCGACAAATGTCGCAAGCTTTGTAGCTCGATGCGAACCCATAAGCGCGCGCAAACGTTCGTGGGCCCGGGCCAGCTCCCTACCGCGATGTTTGATTGCGAACGGATCTAAAACCAGACCACCGGCGATTGTCTCCGCAGGCGAGTAAGAGCGAATAATGAAACGCTCTTCGTGACAAGCCACAACCCGGCTCTCCAATCGTAGCTGCGCGAAGCCGGTTTCGCCCGGCGGAATTTCGCCGCGAACGTTGAGCACCCTGACACGAGCGAGCACCTCTGCGGAGCCAATGTGAACGCGAACACGCGAACGCGTGCGAATGGCTCGGGGAGCACCTGGCAACACCCGAAGCTGAACGTCCATAATCTGCGTTGGACGTAAACGTCCAAACTCAGCCAGCACCATCCCGCGAGCAATATCGCCCATATCGATACCCGCCAGATTCACAGCCGTTCGCTGGCCAGACTGCGCGCGACGGACTGAGGTTCCATGCACCTGGACACCGCGAGCGCGCACGTGATGACCAGCAGGGAGCAATTCAAGCTCATCGCCCTCGGCGATTGCGCCCGAGACGAGGGTACCGGTCACCACCGCGCCAAAACCTTTCATCGTAAAGGAGCGATCGATTGGCAGCCGGGTAACAAAATCCGATGACCGCGCCGGAACCTCGCGGGCGATTTGACGAAGAAGCTCACGCAATTCCTCGAGACCGTGTCCTGTCCGCGCGCTGACAAAAGCGGTTGGAGTGCCTTCGAGAAACGATTCCGCAACCAGCTCTTCCGCTTCAGCCCGCACCAGCGAGAGTAGCTCTTCTTCGACCAGGTCCGTTTTAGTAATCACCACCAGACCCTGCTTCACGTCGAGCAAACGACAGATTTCGAAGTGCTCGCGCGTCTGAGGCATTACGCCTTCGTCGGCGGCGATCACCAGTGCGACGGCATCAATTCCGTGCACACCGGCCAGCATATTTTTCACGAAGCGCTCGTGCCCGGGCACATCAACGAACCCAACGCGCACGTCGCCAAGATCAAGGTCTGCAAAACCAAGATCAATGGTAATGCCACGCCGCTTCTCTTCGGGTAAGCGATCGGGATCTTTTCCAGTTAGGGCCTGAACGAGTGAACTTTTCCCGTGATCGATGTGGCCGGCCGTGCCAACTATTATGGAACGCATTTCAGGTGAGAACGAGATCGTCTTGGATCTCTGGTCTTAGGTCTTGGGCTTTTGAACTTTGTACTTTGAACTTTGGACTTAGAGCTTTTTACTTCCTCAGCCCGCGGAGCGGGTGAGAGCATAAAGTTCAAGACCAAGCCCTACTTAATGACTTCAAAATCTGTCCACTGTGTTGCTATCCGATACTTCTCTTTCGCAAGCAAGTCGGTGACGACAACTTGAAGAACGTATTCTCCGGGTGTCATCTCCACACCAAGCTGTATCGCGCCGCCTGCCATAATCCGCTTAAGATCTGGTTGATTGCCAACATCAAGAGGGGCCTCTTTCCCTGCAAAAATCTGTTGGCCACTACGGAAAATTCGGACCTGGGTTAGCAGCTGCGGCTTTCCACTCGTCTTATCGAGTTGAGCGTTGTAGATTGCGAAGCGATGGGTCATCACTAAGCCGCGCGCAAACTGCCTCCTCGCGATGTTGCCCTCGGGTTCCTCAGTGCTATCGTCGTTGCTTTGTCCTTGATTCGTGAGCGCCTGTTGTTCTTTTTTGAAAGTTTCGATAGGCCTTCCAGCTACCAATAACCCCGAAAGTGTCAAGCGGTTTTTCTTTAGGTCCGGGACCTCGATAAATTGTGTCGCCGAACCAATGCGCTCCGAAGCCGAATCTCGCAACGCGGTACGAAACTGGTAGGCGCCCGGCTTCTTAATCGGGACAATCACATTATAGGTAAAACCGTCCTTGAGAATGTGTTCATGAGCTTGTCCTTTTACCCGCATGGTGTGTGTGCGGCTCAACTGATCTACAACCACGCCATTATCGCCAAATGTGATTGCCAGAACATCGAACATGGATTTGTGCCAGCCATCGGGTTCATCTGTAAAAGTCAGATCCCGCGCGTCTACGTGGAGTAAGGAACGCATGCCGGAACCAACCTGCAGATCGTTGGCGAAGAGCGTAGTCAGTCTCAGATGTACGCCAGCGGAGCCGAAAGGGGAAGTCAGGGCGCCAACCATTTGCTGGACGCGTGTCGATCTGACAGGTACGGCTTCTTCGTCGGTGATTCCATAAAAGCCATTTCGCATGCGTACATTATATTTGCCGGGTCGAGTTACCTTTAGACTTAGCTTATGAAATTTTCTGCGTCCGGAAACCTGATCAAATGTTGATTCATCCGGGCGGTATCCGACGAGGTAGTAGCCTTTTTGGTCGTCTACTACGCGCCGAATTCCGCCGTTCAGGTCGTTCGTATTGCGAATGGACAGTCCGCCGGTTTGTATAGCCAGGTAATTCAAACCACTCTGCGACTCAAAAAAGTCTGCGCGACGATTACCCAGATTCTCTTCGATCTGGCCAGCGGTCATTCC
>JALYXE010000202.1 GCA_030947265.1 Acidobacteriota bacterium | reverse complement strand
CGCGTATTGTGATTGAGGCCCGCCTCGTCACGGCAGACGCAAATGAGGGCGACTCAATCGCCGTCAACGGAGTTTGTCTGACCGCGCTCGATGTAATGAGAGATTCGTTTGCCGCTGACGTCTCGTGCGAAACGCTGGAGCGTTCAACCCTTGGACGACTCAAGTTGGGTGCGCCGGTAAACCTTGAGCGTGCGGTAACGCTTCTGACGCGACTTGGTGGTCATTTGGTTCAAGGCCACGTCGACGCTCGGGGAAAATTCGTCAGCTCTATAGACCACGGTGGTTCATGGACCGTACGCATTGCTTACCCTGGCGAAATTGCGCGTTATCTTGTCATTAAAGGTTCAGTTGCAGTAGAAGGTATTAGCCTCACAATAGCCGCGCTGGCTAATGACTATTTCGAAGTCGCCATCATTCCAAAAACCTGGGCAGTGACGAACTTTTCTCACTTGCCGGCGGGGGCGGACGTGAATCTTGAAGTCGACGTCATCGCCAAGTACGTCGAACGCATTTTGAGCTTCACAGGAGCGGCGGAAAAGCCTGATTGAATGTACACCGGAGAGGTTTGTCCAAGTCCAAGGTCCAATGTCCAACGTCTGCTTTTTGTCCCAGGTCCCAGGTCCCAGGTCCCAAGAGGGTTTTTAGACTTGAGACTTCGATAGGCGCTCTTGATTCCATTCTTTTTCACCAACTACGAAAGGAAATCTCAATGTTTACAAGACCCGTTGGAGCGGTTCTTCCTGGCCGTTCACCTCGCTCAAGTACCCTTTGGTCGAAAAATCTAAGGCTTTCGGGTAACATACGAGTGAGCTCAAATACCGGATCTGATAAGCGGAAATCGATGAAGTTCGCTTCCATACAAGACGCTGTCGCTGAAATACTCGAAGGGCGCATGATTATTATCGTAGACGATGAGGATCGCGAAAATGAAGGCGATCTCGTCTGCGCCGCCGAAAAAGCAACACCCGAGATCGTGAATTTCATGGCCCGGCACGCGCGCGGCTTGATCTGCTTGCCGCTGACTGAAGAACGATGTGACGAGCTTCACCTCACTACGCAGGTCGCAGACAACACCTCTTTTCTTGGCACAGCTTTTACCGTCTCCATCGACGCTCGCAAAGGAGTGACCACAGGTATCTCGGCAGCGGATCGCGCCACAACAATTCAAGCGGCAGTTGATTCTCAGACCCGGCCGCAGGATCTTGCGCGACCCGGGCACGTGTTTCCTTTACGCGCCAAAAAGGGCGGCGTCCTTGTTCGTCCGGGCCAGACTGAGGCGAGCGTTGACATAGCGCGCATCGCCGGTCTTTATCCCGCCGGCGTCATCTGCGAGATCATGAACGAAGACGGAACCATGGCTCGGCTCCCGGAACTTCAAGCCTTCGCTGCCAGCCATGACCTAAAAATGATCACAGTCGCTGACCTCGTGAGATATCGCATCAGCAAAGAGACCCTCGTTAAACGTGCGGTCGAGACTGACCTGCCGACAGTGTACGGGCGCTTCCGAGCAGTGGCCTATGAAAACATTATTAACGGTGACGTACATCTGGCTATGGTAATGGGCAACGTTAGAACTGAGGAGCCGGTTCTGGTTCGTGTGCACACCGAAAATGTCACCTGCGACATGTTTGGCTCGTTAATCGACGACACCGGATTTCAGCTTCATACAGCTTTGGAAAAAATTGCCGCCGCGGGCCAGGGCGTCGTCCTCTATCTGCGACAGCGAGAGCATAGTCTTGATCTCGTGAATCAATTACGCACTTATGCATTAATGCAGCAGCAAAAAGTCAGCAAGCGTGAAGCTAGTCTTGAAACGGGTTACGGAGTTGACCGCGACTATGGTGTGGGTGCGCAAATCCTTCATGACCTGGGGCTGCGTCGTATACAATTGCTGACCAACCATCCCCCCAAAGTAGCAGCGCTCGAGGGTTTCGCTCTGGAAGTTGTCGGCAATGTTCCTCTGGGCCAGCCCGCGCATCTCAAAGATTCGCCGGTGGAATTAAAGCAACTGCTGCCGGAAAAGAGAGAGCAACGCACCTGAGTGTTTTTGCCATCTGTCTTAAATAGTGGACCGCGAGCCTTGGTCCGGACAATCTCTCTTGCTTTCAAAGGCTCCTTTTTTAGCTTTTAGGACGCTCCCTCTCCCATTTTTACTACTTTCAGGCCACAATAGCCGCCGCCTAATATGAGTGTAGACGATCGCGATAAGGGTCCGAGCAATGATTCGTCCGCCAGTGGTTCTTCTCCTTCGGATGAGAGGAAGTCGGTTGCCGATGCGCTGCAATCCAGGACGGATGAACCACTGCCGCCGGCTGCGGAGGCAATTGCTAACCGCGACGCCGAAAGTCCGCACCCCACAACTCAACAAGGGCGGCGCCGACGCTACCTGAACCAACGTAATCTTGTAATTGCGACGATTGCCGCCGCACTCGGGGTCGTCGCGCTCATTTTGATTGTCCTTATTGTGTACCGGCTGGGATATGTCGACCGGTATGTTGCGGGGCAGATCAAAGATACGTTTGCGAAGTATGGAATCCGCGCGGAGATTAAGGACTTTCACGCCACTTTCCCACCGCAGTCAGTGGAAATGTTGGGGCTCGAACTCTATGACGCTCAAAGCGGAGCGAAACTCGGAAAGATTGATCGCCTGCTGGCCACTGTGCGTATTGAGGACCTTTATGCTTTGAATCTTCAACGAAATATCAATCTTAAGGACCTTAAGATTGAAGGCCTCGAGGCCTGGATATCATTTGACGAGCAAGGTCGCTCAAACCTTCGCAACCTCCATATTCCGGCGCCCGAGCCGAACCGCCGCATTCTTTTTGCCTATTCCACAGCCCGCGTTGAAATAAAGAATGGCGTTATTAACTACGGAGATGCACGTCACGAAATCTCGGGGGAGGCGCGTAATCTGAATGCAACCGTTCAGCCAGATGATCTTAGCGCTCCGGCAGCAAGCTGGATGAATACGGTAACGCTTGCGCTCTCGAATTCAACTTTTACTTACGATGGCCGGCCGATCAACAACATCGACATTGAAGCGCGCGGACGGGTAAATCAGACACGCGCGGAAATCCAGGAGATTGTCTTGCGCTCGCCCGTCGCTGAAGCGCGTCTGCAAGGGACCATGGACGACTGGCGCGCTTTGCGTTACCAAATGAATATCACGTCTTCAGTTGATCTGACCCAGGTGTCCGACGTGTTTCAGCCCACTACTACCTTGCGCGGGACCGGAAACTTTGCAGGAGTAGTTTCCGGCGAGGGCGACAAATACAAAGTCGAAGGCAGCATCAAGTCCGACGCGCTGGCGGCAGACGGCGTTCGTCTGCAAAGTTTGAACGTGACTGCCAACGGAAGCGGCCAGGGCAAGACCTACAACATTAACGGGAAAGCCGTCGCCGCACTCCTGAGTGCGGGCGATTTTCAACTCAATAACGTGCAACTTGTCGGTGGTGTGATGGGAACCGGAGCGGATTTCCGCTGGATTGGTGAGTTACGCGCGGCAGCAGAAAAAAGCTACGGAACGACGATTACAGGTTTGATCCTCCAGGATGCCCGCGCGGAGATGAACAATCGAGTTCTCACCGCCTCGGCCAGCCAGTTTGGCGCCGGCAGTTTGGCCTCTTCAGGAGCGAGAGCCAACGGACTGACAGCATCGGATCTGCGTTTGCGCAGTGAGAGTAGCGTCACGACCGCGACCGCCTCTAAAGTGAAGGCCGGAACCATCGTCGCTTCTGGCGCGAAAATCAACGGAGTAACAGCTAATAATATTGATATTGTCAGCCGAGATGGTGTCACCAGCGTCGTCGTAAAGAATGTACAGGTCGGTGGGACCAACGCCGCGGGCGCAGAAATCGGCAGCATCAATATTGCGGGAGCCAGGCTTTCGATTCGCGGCGGGCGAATGGAGGGTTCGACGGCAGATATCAACGCTGGCGCGGTAAAGCTCGCTGATGGGCAACTGGAAAACGTTAAGTTCGGCAAGCCTGTCTTTGTGGTTGAGCCATCGGGTCGTTATCGCGCGAGCGCGGATTTGAGCATTGGCGGTGGCATGCTGGGCCAAATGAACATGGGCCAGGCCACGGCCAGACTTACAGCCACCAACAGCGAATTACAGCTTAGCGATTTCAAGGCGGACATCTTTAACGGAAAGGCTAGTGGCAACGCAAGAATAGCTATTGCCAGAGGTGGTACCTCGCGTATCGCCGGTGGTTTCACGGATCTCGAAGTTTCCGGTCCGCTGACAGCGCTAGCCGGCGCAGCTGTGCCGCTTGCAGGAAGAGCTAATGGCACAATCGATCTCACGTTCCCTGGAACAGACTTCAAACAGGCTTCGGGATCACTTACAACTACCTTCAAGGCAGAAGACGTCGGAGTAGACAGCGAGCGTGTGCCGCTCTCCGGTGTAGTAGCACTCCGAGCAAATCGGGGATTATTTAATATCGATCGCGTTGATTTGCAAACAACTGCAACCAAACTCAAAGCCGCCGGACAATTCTCGTTTTCGGGCGATTCCAATCTCCAGGTCGACCTGAACTCGTCAGAGGCGGCGGAGTTACAGACTGTTCTAATTTCGTCGGGGCTGCTTCCTAACCTGGAAGAACCGATGCGCACTTACGGGATCGAGCTCGGCGGGCAGTTGACCTTCAACGGAATTCTGAGGGGAAGACTAAGCTCGCCGGACATCGACGGGCGAGTTTCGCTCGGAACGCTGTTAATCAATGGAAACGATCTCGGCTCCTTATCGGCTTCGCTGAGTATGACGGCGGCCGAACTCAGAATCGCCGACGGACGGCTGACAGAGAAAGATGGCGGCGGCATGCAGTTTACGCTCAATGCCCCTCGTACCGGCGAGAATAACATCACACTTGAAGCGACACTTGACCGTGTAAATGCGGGCAATTTGATTGCGGCCCTGCCGCTTAGCAAATCAACGCGGGCTCAGTTTGCTGATACTCAGGCGGACGCATCGGGTCAAATAAAGATAACCGGGATACCAAACGACATGAGTGGAAGCGCCGATTTGCGTTTCGGTCCCGGACGTTTAGGCGGGGAACCGCTGGAGGGCCTCGTGGCACGCGCAACTTTTAGTGGCTCGAAGGTAAGTATTGAAAACATCGACGCGCGTCTAACTGCCGGCCATGTCGTCGCCAGCGGCACATATGACACGGCCAGCAGAGCATTCGATCTTCAGGGCCGAGCCGAAGGTGTGCAACTAAGTAGACTGCTTGCGCTTACCAATCGACCCGGACTTTCCCCAGTCACCGGCACTGCGGACTTCAACGCGCATGTCTCGGGAAACGTTTCGGCGACAGATTTCTCCGCATACCAAATCACTTTTGACGGCGAGGGAAAAAACGTAACGATAAACGGCCGACCCGCCGGCACACTCGCATTGGTCGGAAGAACTGAGAACAAACAACTAACCATCACGCTCACAACGGGTCTGCTTGGTCCATCGCAAGTGATTGCGGCCCAAGTCAATCTTGGCAGCGAGAAATTGGCTGCCCACGTCGAAACCACCATAACGAACGCTGACCTGACTGGTTTATTAAAGATGCTTTTGCCGCAGACTACAGTGAAGATTTCCGGGCTGGCAACGGGCACACTCAAGGCCAGCGGCAATCTGCTGGACGAGGATGGATTTTCCGCAGCCGGCCTGGAGGGAACGGCAAATTTTACAAATCTCAGTTTCAGAGTAGAAGACGTCCAACTGGATGCCACTTCGCCATTGATTGTCCGGTTCTCGCACCGCGAGCTCACTTTTGAAAAAACTCAATTCACCGGTCCTGGAACAAACATCGTCCTGGGTGGGACGCTCGCCGTGGGCCCTGGAGGCCGAGAAAGCCTTACCGCCGATGGCCAACTCAACCTGAGAGTCTTGAATGGATTGTCTCCCGACGTCTTTACCTCCGGCACGGCGGACGTTGCCGTGCGCGTCACGGGCGCTTACGAGCTGCCCCGACTCAACGGCACAGCTTCCGTTGCCGGGGGTTCGATCTCCATGCTTCTGGGTAATGAACGTTGGACCATCTCTAATGTGAAGTCGCTGGTGAGGTTCACTTCGAATCAGGCCCAAATTGATTCCTTAACGGGCACGATGGGCGGCGGCCGCGTCTCTGCAACCGGCGGCGCGCTGCTCGAGGGCTTCTCAGTCTCCCGGTTCCTTTTCAACATCCACGGTGAAGATGTGACGGTGCCGTTTCCGGAAAACTTTCGCACTACGGCGAATCTCGATCTGGAAATCAAAGGATCGGCGCGAGAACAGCTGGTCGGTGGTGTTGTTAATGTTCGCCGGACGGAATACACCGAGGACATCGAACTCGCTGATCTGATTAATTTCCGGCGCCAGGAATCGATCGAAGAGGGAGGCGAGGTTGAATTCACGCGCGCGGCTTTGTTCAGCGACTTGCGGGTGGAAGGCCGCAACGCGCTGGTAGTCAGAAATAATCTCGCCGATTTGGTGGGCTCGGTTTCTTTGCAGATTAATGGTCCGGTGAAGGATCCGGTCATCTCGGGACGGATTACTGCTACGAGCGGCACGCTCAATTTTCGCAATGACCGCTATGAGATAACGCGCGCTTTGATGGATCTGCCACCGCAACGACAGGCCGTTCCAATCATAAACATTCAGGGAGAGTCGCAAATTCGCGGTTATCGTGTGACCGTAGGGCTCTCAGGACCTCTCTCGCAACCCCAGGCCATCGTCAGTTCTGAACCAGCGCTGCCGCAAGCCGATGTTGTCTCCCTGATCACGACGGGCCAGCTCGCGACGGGAGATACGAGCACGTCTGTACTTTCGCAGTCGGGTTTAGGAACGGCGACGAGCCTGCTGACAGATGCGCTCATCAATGCCCCAGCTCAACGCGCAACCAGCAGACTCTTCGGATTAAGCCGTTTCGAGATCAATCCGGTGATCGGTGGCAGCGGTTCAACGCCCGCGGCTCGATTGACGGTGGGGAAGAGAATTAACAAAGACCTTTCCGTTACTTACTCGACCAACGTTGCTTCTGACCCCAACCAAATATTGGCACTCGAGTATCGAGTTTCCGATCGGCTATTTTTCATTGCACAGTATGAGCAAGCATCGACGCGGAGGTTAACCGCGCGCAACAACAATTTCAATTTTGAGATCAGGTTCAGAAGACGGTTTTGAGCGATGGGTCTGGGCGAGAAACGGATTCAAGATCAGGCGCGACATGAAGCGCAAAGTGGCATACGGCAGATTCCGGACACGCCGTACCTGTTCGTGAGGCGCGACTTCCACCTACTTTCGACGGGACAGTTCGTCGCCATATTGCTTACCGCAATGCTTCTGCTCGCATGCTCCACGGCCAATGCGATTAGTGAGATTGACGATTACGAAGGTCGGCTAATCAGTTCAATCGAGATTGTTTTTGAGGGTTCTCCCGCTGATTCAGCAGCCCAGGCAGAGTTCTTATCAATAATTAAAATTGCTCCTAACAGCGAATACTCGGCAGTCGGTATCCGCGACTCGCTCCAGGCGCTGTTCGAGTCTGAGAGGGTAGGAAACGCGCGCGTGGAAGTGCTTGAGGGCGCGGGCAAGAGTGGTCCTGGTCCTATCCGGCTGAGGTTTGTTATTCAGCGCCAGGTACAAATTGGTGACGTCAAGTTTGACCTTACTCCCTCCGCAGGTACGCCGATCTCCGAAGATGATCTGCGCGCTCGCGTGAATCTAACGCAACCCGGCACGCGCCTCTCCAGGCAGGTAATTGTTCACAACTCAGATGAACTTCAGGTCTATCTGCGGGATCGCGGCTACTTTAATGCCGTGGCTGAGCCCACTGAGCAACTGGATCCAAGTGGAACGCGAGTTACCGTCACATACCGTATCGTTCCCGGTGACCAGGCGCGGGTTGATTCTTTCAATATCAATATCACCGGATTTGATCCCGCATTGGTTAAGCCGTCGCTACAGCTTCAGCCCGGTGCGCCATTCACGCGTGAAGCGCTCGGTGAGGACACGAAGCGGATCCGTCAGGCGATAATTGACCAGGGACGCCTTTCTCCGTTGCTTGGAGAAGCAAAGGTAGAGCGCGATCCCGAGCGAAATCTGATAACGATAAAGCTAAACGGAGCCATTGGGCCTAAGGTTAATGTCGTCGTCAAGGACTTCCCGATGAGCGAAAAAACTGCGCGCGAGCTTTTACCGGTGAAGCGTGAAGGCAACATCGATCAGTCCGCAATCATTGAGGGTGCCCGCAGACTGCGCAATAAACTCCAGGAGCAGGGTTATTTCTTTACCGAGATAACTCCAGTATGCACGGTAGCGCCGGCCCCGCCTGAACTGACAGCGAATGGTACTGCAGCCACTTGTGAAACTTTGAATCCCGAATTGTTAAGCGATCGCACAGTGGAGATTCGCTACGACATCGAACGCGGACGTCGCTTCAAGTTGACCGATATTCGCATTACGGGTACCAATAAGTTAACGCTCGATGATGTGGCTGCCGATCTCAGGACTCAAAAAGCGAGCGCCCTGGGACTAATTCCGTTACTCGGATATGGCCGCGGCTACACCAGCCTCACGCTTTTGGAACAGGACCGGCGAACCATCGAAGCCTACATGCGAGACATTGGTTATCGCCGCGCGAAGGTTGATGTGCTTCAGGGTGTTTCGCTTAACGGCGAAAGTCTGATTATCACTTTTCAGGTAAATGAAGGGCCACTAACGCGTATTGCCGGCTCGGAAGTTCGCGGCAATAAAATTTATACCGACCAACGCCTGCGCGACGAATTGAAAACAATCATCGGATCGCCTTACTCGCGTTCCCAGGCCAGGGCGGACGGCGAGCGCATGCTCGCGCTTTACGCGCGGGACGGTTATGTAAACGCGCAAATGGAATTCTCGATAGTTGAGCTTCCGAAGAAAGGCGACGAGGAGCAGGTTAGGCTTATCTATTCGATTACAAACGAAGGCGACAAGGTTTACATCAATCGCATTATTGTTAATGGCGTAACCGGCAGCGCCAAGACGCAACGCACCAAGCGGGACGCTATCGTGCGCGTCATTCCTATTGCCGAAGGTGATGTCCTGCGCTCCGATCGGATCGCCGACAGCGAGCGAGAACTTTATCTTACGGACGCTTTTCGCCAAGTGATAATTCGCACGGATGCCGCCGGAGAAACAGCCTCCGGTTTCAAGCGACGCGATGTCATCATCGATGTTGAGGAAAAGAAGCCGCGGGTAATGGATTACGGCGGTGGATTTTCTACGGACACGGGTGCGTTGGGTCTGCTGGAGATTAGCAACGTTAATCTGATGAACAAGCTGCGACAGGGGGCGATGCGTCTCCGCGTAAGCAGACAGCAACAGCGTCTGAGATTTGAATATTTCGATCCACGGTTTGCCCGGTACGGTGAGAAACATTTTGCGCCTTTGGCTCTCTCACTCGAGTACCAGCGAGATTCGACAGTAACCCGCTTTTTCCGTACGGCAATTGACCGGGGGACGATGGGTATTGTCCAGCGGCTCGATATAAAAGGAAATCCGCTTGACGAATTTGGTGTTAAGGTGAAGGAACCCACCATCAATCGGTTTACCGCTGCTGTTGAAACGCAGCGAGTTCTTAATCAAAAAACCCATTCGATTCTTTTTGCTCGTTATAGTTATGAAGACGTGCGGCTCTTCAATATTCAGAGTCTGTTAGTCAAGCCGGTCTTGCAACCCGATCGCGCGGTCCGCCTTTCTCGGTTTGGAGCATCCTATGTCCGGGATACGCGCGAGCGATGTGAGCGGGGCTTGCTTGGCGCAATTCGCACTAAGGATGAATCGGAAGCGGGCGCACCCGGAGAAATCTGCCGCTACAATCAGTTAGACGCGACCCGCGGCGACTTCTTTAACATTGATTACGCCGTCGCGTTGCGGCAACTGGGAGGAAATATTTCCTTCAACCGTTTGCAGGCCACGTATCGTCGTTATTACAAAGTGAACGGGCTGCGCGGGACGGTATTTGCCGGAAACGCAACACTTGGTTTGGCAAATCTTTTCAATCCTCGCGATCGCGATGGCAACGGAAAAATAGATGAAACCGATCTCACGCTGCCCATCAGTGAAAGATTTTTTGGCGGCGGTTCTACAACCCTGCGCGGTTTCAACTTCGAGGAAGCAGGTCCGCGGCAGGTAATAATTCCGCAGGGCACGTTCCTGGATCAAAACAAGAAGGTGGTTGTCCTGAATCCGTTTACAGTTCCAGTTGGCGGCAACGCTCTGGCGATTCTCAATCTGGAAGCGCGCGTACCTATATCAAGGTCGCTGCAAGCGGTTCCGTTTTACGATGGGGGCAATGTTTTCCGGCGCGTTGGAGATCTGTTTCACAGGCAAGCCCGCACGCCTGTGACGCCCGGAGATCTGGCAGCGATAGATGCCTTAAATTTGCGCGCTCACTGGACCAACACCTTAGGTCTGGGTTTCAGAATTCAAACGCCATTCGGAGGTGCACTGGCAGTGGATTACGGTTTCATGCTTAACCCACCTGAGTTTCTCATACCCCAGGCGGGCCCAAACGGCCTCGATGGTATGCCGGCAATCTATCGTCTTAAGCGAACGCAAATACACTTCAGGTTTACGCAAACGTTCTAAAGAACAGGGGAATGGGGAAAGGGGAAAGGAAAAAGGGGAATGGGGGAAAGGGGAATGCGTAGGAAAGAAATGAGAGTTTTGTCGACTAAAGCCACCAGGATGCCATTGGTAGCCGGGTGGTCATTTAGCTTTTCCCTTTACTCCGCCTGTTCCTTTACTACCCGGTGCTTTGCACGTTTCGCAAAGACCGTTCGGATGTCATTGATCGCAGCGTTGGTATTTATTTTTACCCTTTCCCCGTTCCCCTTTTCCCCTGTCACCCCGTGCCTGGCACAGGAGGTAGTTGACAAAATGGTGGCGACGGTAAATGCGGGTGTTCTCGCGGATTGTCGACGAATTTGTTTGATTACTTACTCCGACCTTCTTTGGCAAATGGCATTGCAACCCAATACGCCACTCGATAATCCGAAATCCGACGACTTGAATCACGCCTTGCGCTTGATAATCGACCAAAGACTTATCCTTCAGGAGGCGGAGAAACTTCCGACACTCGAGCCGACCGAGAAAGAGATTAGCGATGAAAGGGATGAGCTGGCAAAGGAATTCCCATCGCCGGCGGAGTTTCAACAGCGGTTACTAAAAGTAGGTCTGAACAGCGAGAAGCTTGCCGAGATCCTGGATCAGCGGGAGAGAATCGAGAAGTATCTCGACTTCCGCTTCCGCAACTTTGTTGTGATTACCCAAAAAGAGATCGCAGACTATTATAGAGATGTTTACGTGCCGCGGCTGAGAAGCCGGGCTCCAGGCCAGATAGTGCCCGGTCTGGAAGAAGCTCGCGGCGAAATAGAAAAAACCCTCACGGAGGCGAAGATTGAAACGGACACGGACGCTTTTCTAGATTACTCCCGCGAGCGAGCCGAGATTGTCATACTGAACCCGGTTTAAATCGTATCCGCATGTTGCGTGCGGGTAGTGGTTCAGTTTGGAGTTAACGGGCTCGTTCTGCTGCCCGCTGCTAGACTCAAATTCTGCAATAGGCGGACGCATTTCAGAACCGAGCGCGGTAGCGCCGGATGCTAGAGTCAACTTCAATCATAGGCAAGGTACCGCTTTAGTGTTAAGCGTGCTCGCCCGGCGCTCTTCAGGGCGCTGAAGAGTATTCAGACGTCCTGCCCTACGGAATGATTATTGTGACAGTGCTGACTAATAAGTGGGCTTTGTTGGTTTATGCAGGACGGCGGAGATAAGAACGTAGTTGCGGCGGAGTGGCCTTACGCATTAGCGCGCTCTTGGCCTTCCATTCCATGGTGCGGCTAAGCTCGACGAGGAAACGCGTTTCACCTGACTCCAGGACAGTGATGGGTTCGCCGTTGCGATACAAAATGCGATTAGAAGTGTGTGCAGTAACGCGCCCGCCCGGTGTAATGATGCCGACAAGATTTAGGGGATCGGCGGCGCTCACAGAGATTAAGCTCTCTTCAGAGGCAGACCCCGGAAGTCCTAACGTTAAGGAGACCTCTTCTTCTTTCTGAGCCTGACTTCGAAATCCGAAGTCCCTTGCTCCAGTGCGCGCGCGTCGAATCGCGCGCAACATCCCCACAGCTTCGGGAAGCGCAAACTGTTCGCCCGAAATTCCGGCAACAAAACGTCCGCCGCGAATTTCTCCACGCGCTTCCAACCGATGATAGATTCTGAGCAGCACCCGCCATGGCAAGGCTATTCCTTCACGCTCGAGCAGACGCTTGAATACCACGCCGTAGCGTTTGAGAAGTATGCGCGCAATCTTTTCGGCAGCTTCATGATCTGCTAATACGTTCTCCCTAACCGTCCCACCCCAGCCGGACTGCCCGGCCTGGGACCCAGGAGTCGGGCTACCGCCACTGGCGGCTTTGCCGCCCGGCTGTGCGGAAAGGCTTTGCCTTTCCGGTAGGTTGGAACTATTGCCTTCGACGAGGCAGCGCCTCGCCGTTGCGAGCGAGTCGAGCATCTGAGCGGAGCTGCCGGCTGTGCCCCGCCCGCCCGCAGTCCCGGTATCGCGTTGCAGCAGTGACCAGCGTCCTGCGCTGGACATGTCATAAACAGGCTGGCGATGTTTTCGTTTCGCCGCCGCCTGCGTTTTGCGACTTGAAGGTGTCAGCAGCGCGCGCAAGCCTGCGAAGCTATCCGAAATGACCAGACCATTAGCCACCAGTTCGCCCAGCGATTCCTCCACCTGGCTGCGCAAAAGTTTTGTGCCTTCAACGATATCTGTGAAGAAAGAAGCGCCCCGAGTCATCAGATATTCATAAACTGCGCGTGTAGTGGTTGAGAATTCCACCTCGCTTAGGGACGGTCGGGAAAACACCGAATTCCAGATGGCGAAATTCTTCCGTCGCAGCAGGGCGATGGGAGTGTTGCGGACGGGAGCTGACCCGCGCGCCCGCTCAACTCCATTTTCGGAGACAGCGGCACGCGGCGAGGCTGTAGGCGGAGTTAGTCGGGCCCACACGAGCTCACCGGAAAGGCATAAGGCATCGAGCCAGGCGGGATCGTATTCCGCCAAACGGCTCGGCAACAGTTCGCCCTCCCACGAAGCGGCCGGCGCTTCAAAACCTTCCAACTGCTCGATGATTGCCCGCACACTATCCGGACCTTCCATCTGGTGCTCAGGAGCAACTTTTTGCCAGGCAAGCAGGTAGCGCATGAAATCGGCGGTGGAAACTGGTTCGATCTCCTGGCGCAAACGATTGAGTGTGTAACTGTGGATGCGTGCGAGCAGGCGGCGGGCACACCACTCAGTCTCTGTTGAGCCGGGTGTGAACTGCCCGCGAATTACGAAGCCTTCTGCCTCGAGTTTTAGCAAACCTCCTTCGATTTCGTTCCTGGCTAGACCGAATGAATGCACCAGAGCTTCGACAGTTACAGGACCCAGGCCCTCCAGGCGGCCGCGCAAAACTTCAACCAGGGCGTCTTCTAATGACCATGCCTTCTCGGCGGAGTTTTCAGGTGCGACGATTTGCGGTTTAAGCGAACCTGACGTGTAGATGGCCTTTAATTGAGGAAGCCGTTCCGCGGCGACCCAAAAACTCAACTCCTTCACTGGGACCGCGGGCGCCTCGCCCGCCTTCGCATTGAGCAGAGCTCCCACCGAGTAACCAGATCGTTCGCGCTCCGCGCTCATTGCGGGCGCTCCGCCCGCGGACCCAGTATTAACTTTAAGCACGGCCGCGCGGCGATCATTTTGCAATTCACTAAAGAACTGGTGCCACTCCTCGCCCTCCTTCTCCTCTATGAACCCCAACTCAACCAGCGCGTCATGCAACTCGTCAGCATTTTCAACTCGCGGCCAGGCCTCGTCACGCACGCGATCGATGGCGCCCTGGTCAAGCTTGCCCATGTCCCCGGCGGTTTGGGGATCCAGCCAGCGGCGTTGATAGACGGCCCGCGTCCGGCGTTCTTCAAGTGGCGCGTCGTCGAGATATGCATAAGGTCGAGCATTGAGTATTTCCTGAGCGAGGGGGGAAGCTTCGATCACATCCCGAGCAAAAAGATTCTTTTCATTGCGCTCAATGGAGGTCAACAGCTTTTCAAGACTGTCTACATCCATTGCCTCTTCCAAACAATCTTTTACAGTTTGGTCGACAAGCGGATGCGCGGGGATCTCGCGTTCACCAGCACCAAGATTCTCCGCACAAGCCACTTGATCGGGAAATACTGCGGTCAGCAAATCCTCCGCATCCATGCGCTGTAGTTGTGCAGGAATTTTCTTGCCGCCGCGGCGACGCAAAACTGCCAGAGAGCGCGTCACGTTCCAGCGCCAGCGAATGTTCCACATGGGCGCATCCAAAAGGGCCTGACATAAGAGCTGCCGCACCGTCCTCGAGTTGAGATAATGGAATACGTCGTCGAGCGGAAAACTGTGTGTAGGGCCGAGCGAAAGCACGATGGCATCTTCCGTAGCTGCCGCTTGCAACTCAAAATTAAACTTGCGGCAGAAACGCTTGCGCAGCGCCAAGCCCCAGGCGCGATTAAGTCTGCTTCCAAAAGGCGAATGCACTACCAGCTGCATACTGCCGCTGTCGTCAAAGAAGCGTTCGAGGACGAGATTCTCCTGGGAAGGCATGACGCCGAGCACAGCCTTTGCACCAGCGAGGTATTCGACAATCTGTTCGGCGGCGGCGCGCGAGATGCCCACTTCGTCTGTTAAATATTCAATTGCCGGCTCCAGGTTGATAGAGTTGCCAACAGTTGGATCCGTCTCCTCACCGGCTGCCGAGCTTAGTTGA
>JALYXE010000171.1 GCA_030947265.1 Acidobacteriota bacterium | reverse complement strand
CACTGGCAGCATCGAATCGTCGGAGGCATCCGTGGTCTTGTCTGACGCTGTTAACGCCCTTGTGCAAACTGTAGACGTGGATAATCAGCGTGCTCTTTTTCTGGCGGCGACTAGTCTCGGTCTGTATCGCACGGCCGATCCGACCAAGGGGTGGCAGAGGCTGCCGTATGGCGCGGGCCTGGATCCCAAGACCAGTAGTATCTTAGCTGATGCGCAACATCCGGAAACGCTTTTCGTAGGTACTGCTTCCTCCGGAATTTTGGTTTCGCATGATGCAGGAAAGTCATGGCAACGAGTTTCCGGGATTCCAGTCGAAGCTCCCGTGAATACGATTGCTCGAGATTTGCAACGCCCGGACTATATCTATGTCGGGACGAAACAAGCTTTCTACATGTCCCACGATGGTGGCGCAAATTGGCGCCGGCGGGGCGGCAACCTGCCATTCGGAGATTTCACCAGCATCTTGATTAATCCGCGCAACGGCGATGAGATCTTCGTCGGCAATGCTTATCAAACTGGCGAAATCGGTGGGGGCGTGTATCGCACGACCAATGCAGGAAGCACCTGGACGCGCATTGACCCTAAAGAGCGTCGCCTACCCAGCCAAAGAATTTGGGCGCTGGCGTTCGATTCGCGAGATCAGAATACACTCTTCGTCGGATCCCACTCCGCCGGCGTGTATGTCGTTCCTCGTGGTTCAGATACTGTTTCGGTCGCGACTCCTTAATCGGTTGCGCGTTTGAAGAATCCGTTAGCACCTTAAGCACAAAAGACTTGTGCCATCGCGCTAAGCTATGTCAGCACCTTGACATGCGCTCGCTCAGACGTGTACATTTCGCACCTACCCGGTAAGCGGCTGGTGATTGTCGGACCAAGCGGGTGACTACGGGCGCGGCGGAAATCGAAACAAATAAAACCTCCTTTTCCAAATCTAAACGGCTCGCATTCCTCGCAAGCTCCAACCCCCCGACAAATTGCCAAGGCCAAAGAAGCAGGTGCCGCTTTGAGGACTGTCCTCCGGTCATCGGTAGTAATCAAGAGCAGTGGGGCGAAATCGTAGGATCCGAGGACGGTGAATTTTCCGGGGCTGTTACAGGAGTCTGCATGGCTAGTGAAGAATCGAAGCTAAAAGAAGAAGAAGTAACCAACAAAAACCTACCTTCCGGTGAGCAAGCAGTCTCGCCATCTCCATCACCCCAACCCGCTGCAAAAGATGCGAGTCCGACGATGGCTCCCCGGGCCGATGACGATGAAGAACCGCGCCCATCAGGCGATGTCGACTTCGGACAATTGCTTGATCAGTTTGAGCAAGAGCAAGCCTCTCTGCAGGAAGGCGAAGTGGTTCGCGGAACGGTTGTCGGAATTAGCGAGCGGGGAGTAGTCATCGATTTTGGTTATAAGTCCGAAGGAATCGTAAACCCGGCCGAATTTACCGAGAACGGAGTGTTGGCAGTTAAGGCAGGGGACGAAGTCGATGTTCTGGTGAAGAACATGGAGACTGCTGATGGCTTGCCAATATTGTCTCGCGCGGATGCAGTGCGAATGAAGGCCTGGGACGATCTGGAAAGATCGCACCGCGACGGAACAAATATTAAGGGTCGGGTAATCGAGCGTATAAAGGGCGGGCTACGCGTTGATATCGATGGCATCGCAGCGTTTCTGCCTGGATCGCAGGTTGATGTGCGTCCGGTGCGTAATCTGGATTCGCTTCGCAACCAGCAGATCGAAGCCAAAGTAATTAAACTCAATCGGAAACGTTCTAACGTGGTCCTTTCACGTAAAGCCGTCATTGAAGAGGAGAACGCCGGCAGGAAAGGCCAAACGCTTCAACACATCGAGGAAGACATAGTCGTAGAGGGTCAGATTAAGAATTTGACTGACTATGGCGCATTCGTTGACCTCGGCGGGGTTGACGGCCTGCTACACGTCACTGATATGTCCTGGGGGCGTCTCCAAAATCCCAGCGAGATCTTTAGAGTGGGCGACACTATTCAGGTCAAGGTGCTCAAGTTTGATCGTGAACGTGAAAGAGTTTCACTGGGTTACAAACAATTGTTACCGGATCCATGGTCCAGCGTCGAGGAGCGCTTCCCGGTCGGCACCAGAGTGCCTGGACGCATTGCCAGTGTGGCTGACTATGGCGCTTTCGTGGAGCTTGAAAATGGCGTCGAAGGGCTGGTCCATGTTTCCGAGATGAGCTGGTCGAAACGTGTAAAGCATCCCAGTAAACTGGTGAACCCAGGCGACCCGGTGGAAGTTGAGGTGCTGAGCGTTGATCCAAAAGCTCGGCGGATTAGCCTGGGAATGAAACAGATTCAGGACAATCCCTGGCAAACCTTGCACGAGCGCTATCAGGTAGGAACACGTGTTCACGGACGCGTGAGAAACCTGACCGACTTCGGAGCATTCATTGAAATTGAGGATGGAGTCGATGGACTGGTTCACGTTTCCGACA
>JALYXE010000141.1 GCA_030947265.1 Acidobacteriota bacterium | reverse complement strand
GTCATACGAATTGCCTGGAGCACCGCTTCTATTTCCGGTGTTTCTTCAACGTAGGCCAGGAGCGCGATGTAGTCGCCGGGGTCCCGGACAGGGGCCTCATAGCCTCCCAGCGCTGTAGCCAAAGAGACGTGGGCGGTAAAGCCGGAGGTGTCTCGCTTGGCTTCAATTCCTGCATCCTTCATAATCAATCCTCGACTCAAGAGAAGAGTAACGCGGTTTATAATGTCGGTAAACGGAAACAGTTTAGCACGGGGAGCCACGACCCACAGCCGTGAGGCGCGCAGGTTTTGAATTCCTGTAACGCCGATGTCGAACTTGTATCGCCCGGGTTATCTCGAAAGCTGTATATTGCATCCAATCCAGCGGAAACTTTACCAGCCCTATGACCAGTCAGAAAAAGAGAGCTTTAATAGTAGTGGATGTACAGAATGATTTCTGTCCGGGTGGAGCATTGGCGGTCGCTCGAGGCGACGAGGTCGTGCCGCCTCTGAACAAACTTATCGAAGAGTTTCTACGGCGGGGCGATCCGGTGTTCAAAAGCCGCGACTGGCATTTAGAGAAGACCAAGCACTTTGCTGCCTTTGGCGGCACCTGGCCAGTTCATTGTGTGCAGAACACCACGGGCGCGGAGTTTCACCCTGATCTGATCGATGAAATGCACATTCGCGTAATCTCGAAAGGATTGGGCGACGAAGATTGTTATTCAGCCTTTGATGGGACTGATTTGGCCCTGCAACTTCGCCGCCTCGGGATCGAGGAGGTTTGGGTCGGTGGACTGGCGACTGATTATTGCGTCAAGAATACGGTACTCGATGCTCTCAAAGAGGGCTTCCAAGTCAAGGCGTTGAAAAATGCGATGCGACCTGTTGAGCTCAAACCGGGCGACGGCGAACGCGCGATTCGAGAAATGGAGAACGCCGGCGCGGAAATCCAGGAGCAGTAGGCAGGGGCAGGCGGCAGGTGCAGGTACACACGGCGCGGAATAACAAATGACGTATGGAAACGTTTCAAATTCTCCATTTTTCATTTCTCATTTGTCCTTGAGCTGAAACGGGTCCTGGCTCCTGCCGTCTGCCTCCTGCTCCTGCCTCCTGATTAATCATGGGAACCTTAAACATTGATCGTTATCACGCCGCCATGGGCGACGCGTCCTACAAAGACGTGGCTCGCCTTCACGAGCAACAACTGAGCGATGCCCAGGCGACCTTTTATGTTACGCAAAGGAAATTACCGTTCGCTCCCTGCCTGGGCCACGAACGGCTGGTTCGTTTGTTAGTCGACAGCCAAATCGACCGACCGCGTTTGAGATTTCTTGAGCAGGACCGCGGCGGCCTCAAACTTTTCGCCAAGGCCATCGAAGATATTCAATTCGTCGGCAAGATTCGCGCGGTTCGGCCGGGTACGATCGTTTTCGCGCAACAACCTTTTGCTGACATCGCAGGCGCCTTTGGTCTCACGCAAGCGCAGGAAATCAAGTTTGAGCACGCCTTTGATTTGCCGATGACGACTGCCAGCACCGCAATGCAGTTTCGCATGGCTGCTGGCGAAGGTCGTTGGCTATCCGATTTTTCCCTTCGAAGAAACGGCGACATTGAACGCGCTGTCGACATCGCTGTATACGCGTTTATCGGTGGCTTCAACGACACGTCAAACATGGAAGCCGCACACCGGCTCGACATTCCCGCGGTCGGTACCGAAGCCCACTACTGGCAACAATCCTACATTGAGTACATGTATGAACCAGAGATTGAGCCGCGCACGGGCAAGCCCAAACATTTCGAACAAGTCGCCTTCGAGCGCTGGCTCGATGCCAATCCCAATGGCACAACCCTGCTGCTCGATACGATTGACGTTTACATGGGTGCAGTCCATGCGGCCATGGCAGCAACTTCCACGGAAGCGCGACGACGGGCATTCAAAGGATTCCGAGTTGACTCGGGCGATCTGGCCGAGCTCGGTGAGTGGTGTTTGCGCTTTTTTGAAGCAAACGGGCTTTACGGTTTAAGACCTAACTTAACCGGCGATCTCGACGTAGAAAAAGTGCAGCGCATTGTTAGAGACTTTCCTCAGGCTGCCGGTTTTGGCATAGGCACGAAGCTATCGAGCGAAGTTCCAGCCGTCGCGGGCGTTATCTTCAAACAGTGCATGATCGAAGATAAGCCGACTTTAAAAGCCTCTAACTCGCTGGAAAAGACGACTCTACCTGGCCGCTTGCAACTTTTTCGCGGCATCGATGTAACCGGAAACTATGTCGGTGATGTTACCGCGCTTGACGAGGAGGAGGTTGAGATTCCCGGTGCTCTGCGTCTCGAACGGCTATTAGTTCCCTTCTGGGAAAATGGTCAGCACGCATCGATCCCCTCCATCGAAAAGCAAAAGTTTTTCGTGGCCGACCAGCGCCGTCGCTTTGTCGACATCAACAACTATCCGTGTTTGTTAAGCGACAAGCTACGCAAGTTGCGCGAGGACCTCACGGCTCAAATGCGCGCAGACAACTCCGGTTGGCAGGAGGTAGTGAAGATGCCGGAAGACGTTCCCGATAAAATCCCGCAAGCGAAGTAATCCAGCATTCGGGTCTGCCCAAGGTAAGCACAAATGGAGCGCCGTATAAGATCACCTAATCCGTACTTGCGTCGCGGATCCGCGATACAATACCTAGT